>JAQBFG010000182.1:0-11147 GCA_032123495.1 Candidatus Zixiibacteriota bacterium
GGACGAAATTGGTCCAGGAAATTTAGCTGGGATGATGCCGCTAACTTATTTCTTAAACTGTTAGAATCGGTTGCTGCCGGGGAAAAATAGTTATGCCGAAAAAGAAACTACTATCATTTATATTGGGATTGGCAATCTCGGCGCTGTTTCTTTTTATAATTCTTCGTAATGTTGATCTTAACGAACTGACTACCGCATTGAAAAATGCCAATTATATCTGGTTAGTACCGAATATATTTTTTGTGATACTGGCGATGTTTCAAAGGGCCGAGCGCTGGAAGTATATGCTCAATCCGATTGCGAAGGTGAAATACAAAACATTGCTGGCCGCCACTTGTGTTGGTTTTATGGCAAATAATATTCTTCCGCTCCGACTTGGCGAATTTGTCCGGGCATATTCATTGTCGAAACAGGATAGTCGTATTACCAAATCGGCTTCATTGGCGACAATATTTATTGAGCGGATGGTGTTTGATCTTCTGGCTCTACTGATAATTCTGGCAGGGATACTGGCCTTGTTTCCGATTAAACTGATGCAAGACCCCAACTACAAATTGGGTATTTTACTATCGTTGGGAATCGCCGTGGCCGGGCTGATTTTTGCGATTGTAATTGTCTTTAAGCCGGAGCGCGCCGGACGGTTGATTACCAAATATATGTTTTTCTTCCCCGAAACTATTAAAAGAAAAATCGAACTGACCGTAATGAAATTTTCCAAAGGATTGCTGTTTCTGAAGAACTGGAAAGAGACGGCCTGGGTTTCAGGGCATACGATGCTTATCTGGCTCTGTATGGGTATCTCCAATATATTTATTTTTTATGCGTTCGGTTTTGATCTTCCGATTTATGCTTCATACGTACTATTAGTGGTGGTTTCGATCTCGATTTTGATTCCGTCGTCACCCGGTTTTATCGGAGTTTATCATGCCGGTGTTGTCTTTACGCTGAGCCGGTTTGGTGTCGATACCAATAGTGCTGTTTCATGTTCAATAGTTTTGCACGCGGCACAATTTATCCCGATCACGCTGATGGGATTTTATTATCTTAAAAAAGAGCATTTGTCACTGAGACAATTAAAAGAGGAAGCTCTTGAAGAGGATGAACTCACACAGTAATAAAATATTGATTGTTCTACCGGCCTATAATGAAACCGGCAAGGTGGGGCGGGTTGTTGAGAAAATAAAAGCAACCGGCTTTGATGCCACAATTATGGTTGTTGATGACTGCTCCTCTGATGGTACTTCCGCTGAGGCCGAAAAGGCAGGGGCGATTGTTCTCAGACATGAGAAAAACAGAGGTGTCGGAGCCGCGATCAGAACCGGAATAAATTATGGTATTAAAAATGGTTTTGATATCTGCACCGTGCTTTCTTCCGATGATCAGCATGAACCAAAAGAATTAAACAGAGTGGTGACACCGGTAATCAAGAATGATTATGATTTTATTCAAGGTTCCAGACGTTTAAAAGACGGCCGGGTTGTAAATGACCAACCGTTTCGAAAGATAACTACACAACTTTATTCGCTTCTGTTGTCGTTTTTGGTGGGACGGCGTATCACCGATGCGACCAATGGTTTTCGAGCGTTTCGTTTGTCGATCTTTGAATATCCTGATATAAATATAAATCAAGAGTGGCTTGACAGATATGAGCTTGAGCCTTATATATTATTCAAGGCAATTAAGAATAAAAATATCCGATTCAGAGAGGTGCCGATAACAATTTATTATCATCAGGAAACAAAACAGTACACAAAGATGAGACCATTTCTTGATTGGTGGAAATTGGCCCGGCCTCTTGTTTATCTCGGTTTAAGAATTAAAAAATAGGAACCAAAAATATGATAAAGATTGATTTTACCGGGTCGACCGTTTTGGTGACAGGCGGTGCCGGTTTTGTCGGCTCTAATGTCGTCGGTCGGATAGTGCGCAACGGCGGCAAAGTTATTGTTCTTGATGATCTGTTCACCGGTGACCGGAGTAATATCGAAGAGGGGATCGCTTACGAGTTTGTCGAGGGTTCGGTTTTTGATTATGAGCTGGTCCGTGATTTGATGGCACGAGTCGATTATGTGGCGCATCTGGCGGCACGTAATATTATTATCTCAACCAAAAACCCGTTTGAGGATTATAAAACCAATATAGGCGGGACACTAAATATTCTGATGGCGGCGCGTGAAACCAAACCGAAAGGAATCGTTTATACATCGTCGGCCTCGATTTACGGCAATCCGAAAATCCTGCCGATTCTCGAAGATGAAACGCCATTGACCTTTTCACCATATTCGGTTTCCAAGCTGGCTGGGGAGAATTATTGTTACTCTTTTTATGAGACGTTTTTTGTCCCGGTCACAGTTGTCCGTTATTCCAATATTTTTGGACCGCATCAGAATCCGTCCAATCCTTACTGTGGAGTTATTTCTAAATTTATCAAAGCGATTGATGAGGGTTTGCCGGTGCAGATTCATGGTGATGGACATCAGACCCGCGACTATACCTATGTCGATGATGCGGTCGATGCAACTCTTACGGCGCTGTTATCATCACGGGCCGATGGGATGATATTTAATGTCGGGACCGGAACCGAAACCGCAGTTCTTGATATGGTGACAAAAATATCTGAAGCGGTCGGCAAAGAAGCGATTATTGAGCATATTGATAGAAGAGATATTGATAATATCCGCAGAAGAGTGCTTAATATTGAACGGATTCGGACTCGCCTGCGCTGGCAGCCACAGGTAACGCTGAGTGAAGGTCTGCGCCGGACAGTTGAATGGTACCGAGCGGTGAAGTAACTAGTTTGCATCAAAATAGATTCTTTGTATAGAGTATTATAGGGCAAAACATTTTAATAGGAGTGGGGTATGTGTAAACGAATTTTTGAAGCAGTACTGGTAACTTTGTTGGTGCAGATATTAATTGTGCCGGCGATGTCACAGTCCGAACCGCCGACCGATATGCCGCAACGGCCGGTTCCGCAAAATGAAGTTTTATCAATCAGGCCGGATTATATTCCGCCAACCGAACTGCTTAATTTTCTCGGAGTCAATCTTGACGGCAATCGCGGCATAATGGAATGGGAAAATGAAAGTGGTTGGCATCATCTCGATATTCATTTTAACGATGTCGCCAATCTGCTGATTTTATCCGGGCAGGGTGATGATCTGGAATATGTCTCTGATCTTATTCGGGAAGCCGATGTCCCCCCGCGACAGATAGAGATTGAGGTCAAGATAGTGACCATTAGTAAATCAAAGGCGCTTGATGCGGGAATTGACTGGGAAGGGATGTTGATCAAATCCAGGCCTAGAATATCATATCGTTATAGCGATTCCGAAACTGACAATCACGTTGTTAGAACAATACCTACTCCTAACGAATCCAGAGACTTTAGAGATTATGAAACCGGAGTTTGGGATTATAATCAGTCCTTATATATCAACGATGCTCTTAAATTATTGGATTCATCCGGAGTGGCAACGATACGTACAGCACCGAGAGTATTGACTCTTAATAATCGCCGGGCAACTATTCTTGATGGAAAACGGGTGACTTATATCACAAAGTATTCGGCCTATTCTAATCTTTATGAAACTGATTCGCTTGATGCCGGGCTGACATTATCAGTGTTGCCATCAGTGGGAGAAAGCGGCTATATCACCATGCAGATCAATGCTGAGCTGACGAATCTTGAATCGAGCAGAGCAGATAATAGTCCTGTTAAGAATGGTCAGATGATTGATAATACTATAATTGTTAAGGATGGGGAATCGATTCTTTTGGGCGGATTGACACAGACATACAAGACTAAATCGCATAAGCGCTTTCCGCTTCTGGGAATTATTCTGCCAGGTTTGTTTTCAAGGGAGATTATAATTAACGAAGAGGTGGAAAGTATTATGATACTGACGCCTCATATTGTCGATTTTGAAACAACTCTGGATGAAAAGACCAATGAAATGATAAATGGGGAATAAATATTTCGGGTATCTAAAGCATGTGCAAAAGAGAAATTAAAAAATATACCGATGCCAACCGCGAAGCCTGGAACGAAGCAACTCTGAAACATCAGCAGGCAAGAGCCAAAAAGAATATAAATTATAAAGAGAAATTTTCTCAAAAGGGTTTTTCATCTCTTGATAAATATGAAAGAGCCAAGCTAAAAGAGATCGGTTTGAAAGGGAAGAGGGTTGCCCAGCTATGCTGTAACAATGGCCGGGAAACTCTGTCGCTGATAAACATGGGCGCCGAATCGGGGGTTGGCTTTGATATCTCTGATGAAGCAATCAAAGAGGCACGGGAACTGGCAAAAATCTCCGGCCTTAATTGTGAATTTGTCCGGACGGATATATATGATATTGGCGAAGAGTATTATGATTCGTTTGATTTGATATATATCACGATTGGCGCTATGGCCTGGCTTCCGGACCTTTATAAGTTTTTTACATTAGTTTCAAAACTTCTCAAAAAGAATGGCCATCTGATGATTTATGAGCAACATCCATTTAAGTATATGCTGGCAACTGAAGACGATGAAGAGTTTGATCCAAAATATCCCTTAAATGTTGTTTATTCTTATTTCCGTAAGGAACCGTGGGTTGGCAATGACGGGATCGATTATATCGGCGGAACAAAGTATGAGTCAAAAACCTCTTATGATTTTACGCAAACATTATCAACTGTTATCAATTCTATTGCTGGAAATGGTTTAATAATTAAAGAATTTACCGAATTTAGTCATGATATCTCAAATGAATTTGAATTGCAGGCGAAAGAGCAATTGATACCACTGTGCTATATTCTGGTTGGAGTAAAAGAATAGCTGATTGAATCTATTCGGTTGCAGTCGATAGTTTCTGTTCTACCATTTTTATTTTATCGAGATGTTTCTGGTAACCATCGGGGTCCCAATATTTCATATCGGCTTCCTGAAGTTTTCTGCCCGCCTTATTAAAGTAGTCGAGCGCCGACTGATAATTCTTTTTGGTCAATTCAATTTCACCCAGTTCGTTATTGGCCCATCCGATAAACTCAATATTCGCCAACCTAATCGACCAGTCTAATACCGGAAGCATCCATTTTTCGGCCTCTGGAATATCGCCGTTAAGTCGATAGGCACGACCGACCGCCCAGTCAGCGATCATTTTACTTGTTTCATCGCTGTATTTATAATGATAATCGCGAGCCTTAAGATACGATTCAAGCGCATCCTTAAATTTGCCCATATCTTCATAGGTTGCGGCGAGATTGTTCCAGAGCGGCCCGAGCCACTTTGTGACATTTCCGGCCTCAGCCTCGGCGATACCCTTTTTGCTCCATTCAATCTGTCCATCGAGATTGCTGACAATCGCCACCATATGAGCGGCATCTATTGCTCGTTCGTGTAATTTCTGCGCCGAGCAGAATTCATACATCTCAATGAATGTTTTGGCCGCCTTGTCTAATTCATCATCCTGCCATTCAAAGCGGCCCCGTACCCCAAGATACCGCGACCAGCCAAGCGGTTCCTCGTAATTAGCAATATTGCGGGCTTTTGTGATCCATTCGCGACCTATTTCCTTTTTGTCCAAAATCAGAAAAGTCCGGGCGATCATAGAGTAGGCCTCGGTGAGTGGCGAATTATCTTTTGCAATTTCCGCCTTTTCGGCGATCTTAATATAAATTGAACGTGATTCGGCATATTTACGAGAATTGAAGAGGGAATCAGCCTTTTCTAATAATTCATTTGATATCATATTAACATCGCCCTCATTTTTTGACAAAGCAAATGAACATATCATTGTGAAAACCAAAGTAGTTATAAATATTTTCATGAAACCTCCAAAATTAATACGTCTTTAGTTGTATTATATTGTCATAATTATATTAAATCCTTTATTAAAAACGCAAAATATGCGTATATTTTATTAAATCTTGACTTTCTATCCGCTAATTTTTAAAATGAAATAGGCAGGAATTGCGATTGAATAGCGTAAGCTGTTTAAATGCAAGAACTTTTTAAATCCTTATGACTCTCGTTTGATAACTAATTTCTGCCCGGTTATTTGATTACTTCTTTTACCGCCAAAGTGCTTCATAAAAATTTGAAGCGCAATTGAGGTGTAAAATTATTTGAATCTTACGCGACTCCGAAAGGAGGTGGTAAGCAAATATATAAGATGTCGAACCCCACTGAGCACGCCATTATCTCTGGATAATTTATCCGGGAAAGGAAGGGGATTGTTTAATGCCGAGAAGAAAAGAACCGATTGAATATGCTGATGTTCCCGTTAAGGATTGTTGGCATCCGTTTGGATTGCAAGGACTCAATCCGCAAAAATTTGCTTTTGTAATATCGATGATTCTCGATGGAAAGTATGATCTGCTTGACCTCAGAAAGAATGAAGCGGCCAAAACAAGTTAATTAAATTTTTGTTGATTGGTTTAATAGATATATAAAGGGTTGGTTGGTATAACCAATCCTTTATTATTGTACCGCAAAAGCTTTGATTATTTATATATTCATAATTGACTTTGCCGATATTAATAATAATATTCATCAACCATATAAAAAGTTTGAACGAAAAAGGTTGAATGACGTAAAAGCAATAATGACTAAAAGACTCAAACAGATAACGCTTCTAATTTTATTATCAGTTGTAATTAGTATTATATTCAATTTTGTCAGTGGCAACGGTATTCCATTAATTGGCAACTGGCCGGCTGCAGGAGGTTCCGAAGTGGCGGTGCCGCCATCGGCGGAGGAGGGTGATCCGCCATTTATCTCGCTCGATGAAGCGGCAGCTTTGTTTCAAACACCGGGAGTTTTGTTCATTGATGCTCGTGATCCTGAGGATTTTGAGATAAATCGTGTCAGAGGGGCGGTTAGCATACCCTACGATTATCTGCCTGAGGAAGATTACGATCTGTATTGGGAAAATAAGGCCATTGAGATATCTCACGATACCAGGATTGTCATTTATTGCTCCGGTTCCGAATGCGAACTGTCATTGTATTTGGGGCGAGATATGGTTCTGTATGGCTATGAGGATGTAAAAGTGTTTTATGGCGGCTGGAGCGACTGGGTCAATGCCGGTTTGCCAATGGAATTAGAAGAGTAGACTAGCAAGTATGAATAAATTTTTACAAAATGACTATTTGTCTTTATTGGTTCGACTATTTATTGGTGGAATATTTATTTATGCCTCACTTGACAAGATATATCACCCGTCTGAATTTGCCCGGATAGTATATAATTACCATCTGGCCCCGGGCGATTTGGTCAATCTTGTTGCCATAATTCTTCCCTGGCTGGAGTTGGTTTGCGGCATTTCTGTCGTTCTTGGATTGTACAAAGAGGGCGGCATTGCAATAATCAGTTTTCTAACAGTTGTTTTCATCGTTGCCATTGGAATAAATGTAATTCGTGGCGTCGATCTGGAGTGCGGCTGTTTTACGGTCAGCTCCAAAGCCCGTGGAAATGCGTTATCGCTTTTATTTAGAGATCTTGGTCTGTTGGCTATTTGTATCTATGCCTGGCTGAACCGATCAAAAAGATTTTTTCTATTCAAACAATAATTCTATCTATTCAGAATAGTTGGTGTTATCAGGATCATCAATTCCGTATTGCTGGTTTGTGTTGTTTTATGTTTAAATAGATTTCCGATAATTGGAATTGATCCCAGCAGGAAAACTTTCTGAACCGTCTCGATCTTATTTTCTTTCATTAGTCCGCCCAACGCCGCTGTTTCTTTGTCTTTAACTATGATGCGGGCACTGACCGATCGCTGTGAAGTGATCGGCTTTTGACTGTCTATCGGTCCCGCATAGCCGATTATTTCGGCCACCGAAGGCTCGACATCAAGCATGATCTCACCATTTTCGCAAATGTGCGGAGTAACTTTTAAGGTGATACCGATCTCTTCATCCTGAAATGAAACGATATCTTGAATCGAGCCGCCCTCACTAAAGCGATTAATTGTTTGAATCGGAATTATTGTTGTGACTTCTATTTTGGCTTCATAGTTGTTCAGGGTCGTTATACGCGGGTTGGATAACAGTTTTGAGTTACCCTGCTTATCAAGAAAATTCATCATAGCGCTGGTTTCATCTATCGATAAAATGCCCCATTGCCAGTTTCCAGCTGATAAATTCTTCTGAGCCATCGCCTCCGAACTCGATTGGGTCGTCGTTGAGGTGCCGGACGAAGTGGAGAGACCATGTAATCGCGAACCGATACTGGCTGGCCAGGAGAAACCGATATTTTCTTCATTATCAATACTGGTTTCGATCATTTTGACTTCAATGGCCAATTGAGGCTGAGAGATATCGATTTCATTGATTAAATTTTCTATCTGGATTATTATCCCAGGATAATCAATAACCAATATTTGTGTCGGGACGGCAGTATTCTTACCAGCTTTGGAATCTCCGGGGATTTCTATTGTTTTGATTTTGCCTTTTGGGGACAGAATATTTCCAATAGCATTAACTGCTGCCGCCGGAGGCAGATAGTTTAAAGTAAATATTTTTGTAGACAATTCACCCGGGGCATCCATTTCCAGCGGCTTGACAACAATGATATCGCCTGAATAAAAGTAGTTATAACCATTGGAGGCGAGGATAGCGTTGAGGGCATCGCCGAGACTGACATTATCAAGCTGCAAAGAGATCTCTTTGGAAATCTCTGACGATTGGACAATATTCAAATTATGCTGACGGGCAAGCATGGTTAAGATAGTAGAAATGGGAACCTCTTCGAATTGAAGCGATATTTTTTTGTCCAGGTCCGCCGGTCCGCCTAAAATAAGAATGGGGAAGAGGAAAAATGGAATTAGGTAAAGTATTATTTTAGATTTCATGATTTATCCTTGGTTATTTGTAATATAAAAATTTCAGAGTTTTCTTTTTCCAATGTCACTTTGGTTTTTGTAATATCTATAATTTTGGCACCGTTAATTTTATCGCCGATACCGACAATTTTCTTATTTATGACCGCTGACGGTGTTTGTTTATTAAAAAGAATTCCATTTAGTATCCAGTTTATTTGAACATTTTCAGAAACAACCGGGATATTACCTTTTTTGGCCCGATAAAATGGATCGCGTCCCCAATTCAATGTCGAGTATTTTTCAATATCTATTGTTTTGGCAGGCACTACTATTTGAGGGACCAACTGTTCATGAGAAACCGGAGCCAGTTTAGCACTTTTTTTATCAAAACCAACGAAAAGATTGTAAAAGCCGTAGATGACAGCCAGAACAAATAATATATAGATGATATTTTTTCTTTTTCGGGCTTCCATTATGGTTTCCTTATTGTGCCAAGGACAGCTTTGAATCCATATACAAAATTCGAATTTATCTGACCGTCAACAGAATTTAAAATTCTACAGAAATCAACCCCCTGATAAAAATTCTCCGATTCAACACCTTTCACAAATGTACCGATATCCGCCAATTGGCCGCTCAGGGTAATGATAATGTTGAGCGTTTGCGGTTTATTATCTTCCGGCAAGACGTGATTTATTCTGAGTAATTCTTCTACCGATGGTGTAAATTCAATAACTATTAAATTATTATTTTTGGCCATGCTTTCGAGCTCATCAAAAAGCGAGAGGAGGTTTTCCTTCGAGTATAATTGGGAAGACAGTTGTAATTTTTGGCGCTTTATATTCTCATGATTTTTGTAAAACTCCGGGGCAATCATCATTATTTTCCGAAAGTCGCTGATTTGAACATTAGCATTATATAAATTCTTTTGTAATTCGGAAAACCTTTGTCTGGTCGGTATCACCAGTAAAACGTACCATGCGGCGATCATGAACAGACAAATCGAGATAACTATGATATGTCTCTGTTTCATATAACCGCACTCATTTCTATTTGGAAATCGAGTATGAACTGGTCACCCTTGAATTGCTTGGAGTATTTTTTTATCTCAATATTTTCAAAAAACGGCGAGTTTTCCAACCGGGCGATAAATTCCGCCAGAATAATTTCCGGCGGCGGATCGTTGGAAATTGTTTTTCCATTGAGAAACAGCTCCGGTTTTTGAGGCGTTACCTTGAAATCGTACATATCCAATTTTATCTGTTCCGGTGTAATTCTTGAAAGTTCTTTAAGGTTTAAGTGAAGAAAGGTCGGATTGCTTTTTAGTTTATCAAGAAATGCTCTATCCAAAGTTATTTGTTGTTTGATCTGATTATATAATTGGAATGATTTGGAGTTTTTGAAATGCTCGATTTGATTTTGAGCCTTACTTAATTTAAAACTTTCTATTTCATTTTCATATTTCAGCGATGCCCAGTGGCCGATTAAAACGGCAGTCATGACGATAAGGGCGGGGGCGGCAAATCTATAAAATCTTGAATTGGCTCGCTCCTCTTTTATTACGGGCGGCATGAAGTCTATCAGACCATAATCGGTTAGAGCAAGAGCCACCGAACTGAGAACTGGCGGAATAGTATCAAGTAACTGCTTTTTAATTTTGGTAGAATTTTCCCAACTATCCATCGGAAAACGTTTGAATTCAAGACCCAAATTGTCGCTCAGTTTTGCAATGAGATCGTCTGAGTATGAGAAATCACCGTATATAAATAATTTGTCGCTGAAGTTTCTTGAAAATTGACCGGCGTAAAAATCGAGGGAGTTTTGTATTTCCGATTGAAGTTTTTCAGTGAAATTTTCGTATGTTTTGCCAAGATTAGCACCGCCCTCCAGAGACTCGGTTCCAATCGAACTGGTATGGGAAAACTCCAAGTGCATCCCGCGGTAATAACTGATTTCCGTACTATTTTTTCCAATGTCGACTAAGGCGTATGTTTTTTCGTCTGAAAACTCGGCAATATTGGGGAGCAGGTGGCCAATAGCTTCCTGATTGAGGTAGATCGTATCGACTCTGATATTCAGCGGTGCCACTAATTCAAGAATCCGATCAATCTCTTTTCTTGAAACGGCTATCAAAGAAACGGCAATAGTCTTGTTGCCATCATTGGATATATTGGCGGATGTATGATAGCCAAAACAGGCATGGTTCAGGTCAAACGGGATACGTTTGTTTCCCTCCCATAAAATTGCTTTATGAAGTTCCTTTTTCGGCATGGCCGGCAGGTTGAGCATTCTGAAAATTGTTTCCTGGCCACCGGCGCCAAGAATATATCTGGTGAAGGG
>JAQBFG010000183.1:0-8284 GCA_032123495.1 Candidatus Zixiibacteriota bacterium
CCGTTGAGGAAATCAAAAATGCTCTAATAGAATCGGCCACGGATCTCGGTTACCCAGGTGAAGATAATGATTATGGTCACGGTTTACCGGATGCTGTCAAAGCCCTGGCCTTGTTACCGCGGCCAAATTCGCCGGAAATCAACATCTCCGGAACGATTATTGGCGATGACGGTATTGCCGATCCGACGGAGACATTTGACCTCTATGTAAAATTAAACGCCGTTTCCAATTCTTTTGACTCATTAACCGGATATTTGTACTGTAACGACGCTCGCATTAATATTATTGATAATCAGGCTCCATTTATATTTCCCCCGAATAGCACGTTGTCGGCAAACGTCCCGCCATTTATAGTAAATGTCAATGATCAGATTTTACATGGTGAGGTGGTTTCTTTCAGTCTGGTTATTGATCTGCCTTATGGTATTCCGTATGATACTCTTAGTTTTAATCTTATGGTCGGAACCCCGCCAAGCGGCAATATGTTTACCCATATTTCAACTGCCATGGAAATGACCGCATCTGATTTTGGTCAGTTTGGAATGGCCGAAAATTCAATCTATCCGGCGGGCGGAAGAGGACTCAGATATAAAAATTCGGAAAATTTACTGTATGAGGCCGGAATAATAATAGGACGTAATTCGCTGCAGTTATCATCATCGATTAGAGACAGCCTGGGTCGTGCCGACCAGTCTGATTTCAGCCCGATATCTGAGATTGCAATTGACTATTCGACTTCATCCGAGGGATTCAAGACCTATGCCGAATTCACCGATTCTCATGCCGATATTCAAATCCCGATTTCAGTGGGGCAGACTATTACCAGTTTTAATGAAGCCGGTGAAGATCAATTCATGATAGTCAGATATTTTCTAAAAAATAACAGCGCTGAGCCGATTACCGATTTATCATTTGGATTCTTCACTGATTTTGATCTCGGCCAGGCAGGCGATCAGATCGGTGTCCTTTCTGAGAGTAACCTTTATTATCAAATGTCTGATTTGTACACAATCGGAATTAAACCTCTGACTGATATTAAAGGCATTCTGGCTATTGATAATGGTGATCAAAAAATGAATATCTCGAAACAGGATAAATTCGGATACTTGAATCACTCCGAAATTGATATTAATAATACCGAGACTGCTGATTTTATGTCAGTTTTGTCATTTGGTCCTTTTAATATTATGCCACATGATTCGGTCGAAGTTGCTTTGTTAATAGCAGTCGGCGAATCATTATCAGATGTTCAGTATTTCAGTAATCTTGGCGCCGAGAAATATTTCGGTGTAACCGATATTGAAAACCGGTCCAATGTTATTCCGTCCGATTTTGAGTTGGGTCAAAATTATCCGAACCCGTTTAATCCTGCCACTACGATATCATTTCAGATTACCAGAGCCACCCATGCCAGATTATCGGTAATAAATATTCTTGGTCAGGAAGTGTCAGTTCTAGTAGATGAACAGGTCCAGCCCGGAAATCATACGGTTAGATGGGATGGAGTCGACCAAAACAATTCGAAAGTTGCTTCAGGAATTTATTTTTACAGGCTTGAAACAGACCTTTCGGTTGACACAAAAAAAATGCTGATGTTAAAATAAAAATAATACATAAGGCGGGACATTATCCTTAAATAAAAACCAAATAATTTCCTGCCAAAAAGCCGCCTTTTCAGGGCGGCTTTTTTTTTGTATATTCTTATACGGAAAACCAATATTTTAAATAATTGGCTGAAACTTCAGGGATGCAGGAGATAATTTGAACGGTTCTTTTATATTCGGACAATACAAACCATACGATTCGTATGGGCATCGTCTTGACCCGCGCGGGAAGATACTGTTTGGTCTGTTTCTTATGATACTGGCTCTGTTTACGCAGTCGGCTTTGTTTTATTCGATTATGATTGTCGCGCTTATTACATTATTGAGATTTTCCAAAATAAGTTTTGGATTACTGCTTAAAAATATTGGGCCGTTTATTATTCTGGTTTCGATAACCGCTATTTATCATCTGATATTTTCCTCGAGAGAATCGGCAGAACTTATAAATCTCTTCGGGTTCAGCTTGACCAGAGGCGGTCTTGAAATGGCTGTTGTTTTTTCATTAAGGGTTATATTATTTGTGGTCATAGCGTTTCTTATGGCGTTAACGATAGCGCCTTCAGAGATGGCCGAAAGTCTGGTTTATTTTATTAAGCCTCTTAAGAAATTTAAAATCCCGGTGAATGATATAGGATTGATAATATTTATCGCAATGCGGTTTATTCCGGTTTTGGCTGAGGAGTTTGAGACGATTAAAAAGGCTCAGATTATCAGAGGGGTCAGCTATTCCGGGGGGTTGATCAATCGGGCCAAAAAGTCACTGGTTTTGTTGATTCCGGTTTTTCAGTCTGCTATTAGGCGGGCCGATGATCTGGCGATTGCTATTGAATCACGCGGGTATATCAGTGGAGCCGAAAGAAGTTCGTTGCGGCAATTTCGATTTAACTTGAGGGATTTGGTTTTTATTGTTGTTTCAATCGGTGTGTCAGCGTTTATATTTGGAATTATTGAAAGCAGATAAATGACAGAAAAGAATATTAGACTCGACATTGAGTATGATGGAAGCCGGTTTTCAGGATGGCAGATTCAACCGGAGGTCCCGACAATACAGAGTGAAATTCAAGAAGCGATAAAAAAAGTAACCGGGCAGGAAGTTGTGATATATGGAGCCGGAAGAACCGATGCCGGAGTTCACGCTTTGGGCCAGGTCTGCAATTTTTTTATCGATAGTAAGCTTGAACCGGAGAAATTCTGCGATGCTATCAATTATTATCTTCCCAACGAAATCCTGATTACCGCTTCATCTCAGGTGGCCGAGAATTTTAATGCCCGCCGTTCGGCTCACTGGCGGCATTATCGATATATTATCGGACGCGCCAAATCGGCTCTATATTTGAATCAGCGCTGGGAATATTTGTTTCCTCTTGATATTGGCAGAATGAACCGAATAGCGACCTACCTCCTGGGGATAAAAGATTGTGCCGCTTTTTGTACCGTATCTTCGTTAAAGGAAAATAATAATTGTGAAATTATTTCCGCCGGGTGGAAGAAAGAAGAAGGTTATTTATGCTTTGAGATCAAGGCCAACCGCTTTTTACATAGTATGGTCAGGTCGCTTGTCGGGCTGATGGTCGAGGCTGGTAAAGAGAACGATTACTTGACTTTGGAAAATTTTAAGGATATTATGAAATCGGGTGACCACACCAGAATAAAAAAAGTTGCCCCGGCAAGAGGATTATATCTAATTGCTGTTGGATATTAAATTTGGAGAGTTAAAAATGAAGTTATTTATTGATACGGCTAATCTCGATGAGATCAAAGAAGCTGCCTCGATGGGAATCCTTGATGGTGTCACAACCAATCCGACGCTTCTATCAAGAGAGAAAATGCCTTTCAAACAATTGCTGGCTGAAATTTGTAAAGTGGTCAGCGGTCCGGTCTCGGCCGAAGTTGTTGCTCTTGATGCCGAAGGAATGGTTAAAGAGGGCGAAGATCTCGCAACTATTGCTGATAACATTACCGTTAAGATTCCGATTACGTTAGAGGGGCTAAAGGCAATAAAGACTCTTTCAGATAAAGGAATTATGACCAACGCCACGCTTTGTTTTACATCGATGCAGGCGTTATTAGTCGCGAAGGCTGGAGCAACCTTTGTCTCACCTCTTGTTGGCCGCCTTGATGATATATCTCATTACGGAATGGACCTTATTCAGCAGATTGTCACTATCTATGAAAACTATGGTTTTGAAACCGAAGTTTTGGTCGCGTCGATCAGGAACCCCCTTCATGTTGTTGATTCTGCTCTAATCGGCGCCGATGTCGCCACCGTGCCGTTTAAAGTGATTAATAATTTGATCAAACATCCTCAGACTGACCTTGGTCTGAAGAGCTTTCTCAAAGACTGGGAGAAAGTTAACAAAGGATGATTCCGCGATACACATTGCCCGAAATGGGCGCCCTTTGGGAGGATGAGGCCAAATACCGATTCTGGCTTAATGTCGAACTGGCAGTCTGCCGCGTGATGGCCGAGATGAATCAGATTCCTCATAAGGCGTATCTGACTATTAAGAAAAAAGCTGATTTTAATATCGACCGGATCAATGAAGTTGAAGCCGAAACCAATCATGATGTTATCGCTTTTTTAACCTCGGTTTCTGAATTTGTCGGTCCTGAGGCAAAATATATCCATTATGGAATGACCTCATCTGATATGCTCGATACCGCTCTTTCGCTTCAAATGAAAGCGGCGGCCAAGCTTATTGATGCCAGAATTGTGACAGCTCTTAAGAAAATAAAGCGGCTGGCCCTTAAATATAAAATGACTCCGATAATCGGTCGAACGCACGGTGTAATTGCCGAGCCGATGACATTGGGATTAAAATTTGCGGTCTGGTACACCGAACTAAAGCGAGGAAGAGAGCGGTTCAAAGAAGCTGCCGAAACTGTGGCAGTTGGCGCTATCTCAGGGGCGGTTGGTAATTTTGCCAATATCGATCCCAAAATCGAAGCTCAGGTAATGAAATATTTGAAGCTGAAACCGGCCGAAGTCTCGACTCAGGTGATTCAACGTGACCGACACGCCGGATATATTACGGCGCTGGCCATATTGGCTTCATCTATTGAGAAATTTGCGACCGAGATTAGAAACCTTCACCGGACAGAAATAAACGAGGTCTGCGAAGGATTTGCCAAGGGACAAAAAGGCTCCTCGGCAATGCCTCATAAGAAGAATCCGATTGCCTCAGAAAAACTATGCGGACTGGCGCGATTACTCCGAGGTTATTCTTTGGCGGCGATGGAAAATATTCCGCTTTGGCACGAACGCGATATTGCGCATAGTTCCGTTGAACGGGTTATTATTCCCGATAGTACCATTGTAATCGATTATGGTCTTGATCTTTTTAATGGGGTGCTTGATCGCCTGACTATCAATAAATCAAAAATGATGGATAATATTTATCTATATGGCGGGATCGTTTTCTCACAAAGATTTTTACTTAAATTAACCAGTGCTATTGGTGACAGGGATAAGGCTTATCGGATCGTCCAGCGAAATGCCATGAATGCATACAAGGGAGATAAAGGGTTTCGGGAGCTGATCGAAAATGATGAAGAGGCCACAAAATATGTCAGCCCAAAGGAAATAAATGAATGTTTCCAGATCGACTATTATCTGAAAAACGTTGATAAAATATTTAAGAGAGTGTTTAAGTAATGATTGCAGTTTATGGTATTAAATTCGTTTTAATCGGTCTGGTGCTTACTATCGCTTTATCGCTATGGTCGGCATCAAAAGATTCGGTGTTGTTATTTGTTTTGGCGGTAATTCTGGCATTGATTACACTGTTTTTGATGTTTTTCTATCGTAACCCGGTTAGAGTGATTCCAGAAGATAGAAATCTGATTTTGTCGATTGCCGACGGGACCATTTTGTCAGTGGAAGAATTTGGAAATGATTTTATCGGCAATAACGGAAAAAAAGTATCTATCTTCCTTTCGGTTTTTAATGTTCATATAAATCGGATTCCGGTTGATGGTAAAATAGAATATATAAAATATTCGCCTGGCAAATTTTTGAAAGCATTTGAAAAAGATGCCTCTGATTATAATGAGCAAACCGAAATAGGACTTGATTTTGGCTCAGGTAAGATGATTTTTAAACAGATTGTCGGTATTTTGGCGCGAAGGATTGAATATACCCTCGATGAGGGTCAAGAGGTCACCGGTGGTGATATTTTTGGTATGATACATTTTGGATCTCGAGCCGAGCTTTTTCTTCCGGAAAATGTTGAAGTGATTGTCAAGCCGGGACAAAAAGTGAAAGCTGGCGAAACAGCTATCGGAAAAATAAAGAATTAGAAAAAGGTTGGATTGATTGTCAAAACATAATTACAGGGGCATCCTTCCCGGATCATTTACAATGGGCAGTGTTGTCTGTGGCTTTCTTGCAATTTTATCCTCTTTTGAGGGAGAGCTTATTACTGCCTGCTGGTTGGTTATTTTGGCCAGTTTTCTTGATGGTCTCGATGGTAAAATCGCCCGACTTTCGGGGGCAACTTCAAGATTTGGGGTTGAGCTTGATTCATTGGCCGATTTTCTTTCTTTTGGTGTTGCTCCAGCCGTGATTATTTATGTTGCCAAATTGCAGTCGCTTGGTAAATGGGGATGGCTGATCGGTGCGGTTTATATTATGGCGGCCAGTTATCGTCTGGCCAGGTATAATCTATTTGCTACCACGGATGAAAAAAAGGATTTTATGGGTCTGCCTGTTCCGGGTGCGGCTTTACCGCTGGTGACCTATCTTATTTTTTGCGATTATCTTTGGGGACAATTGGAATATGGACAGTACCTTGTTTCGATGGTAATTCTGTTCTCAGCTTTGATGGTCTCACAGGTTGAATATGATTCAATGCCGGATCGTTTTAATTCAATAGCAAATAGAATAAAAATAGGACTTTTTGTAATTGCTGCGATTGCTGCTCTGGCAAATCCACAGCTTTTATTGTTTCCAATTTTTGCCTCATATATTATCTTTGGGATGATTCGGGCAGCCTATAAGTATTTATATCTTGGCGTGGGGATGGTAAAGAGGAGGCAGTTTGGAAATCGGAAATTTGAAGGAACGGAGGAGATAGATGAGCAATAAAAAAGCAACAGTTTTTGTCAGACTTAAAGATGGTGTTCTTGATCCTCAGGGAATAACTATTCAGAAGGCAATTTTGAATATGGGATACGATCAGGTCGCGTCGGTCAGGTCCGGCCGGTTTTTTGAATTGGAAATTAATGCCGAAGGCGAACAAGGCGACAAAAAGATTGAAGAGATATGCAGTAAACTTTTAAGCAACCCGGTCATCGAAAATTATACCTTGGAGTATGAAAAATGAAATTTGGAGTCGTGACCTTTCCCGGTTCCAATTGTGACTATGATGCCTATACGGCAATTAAAGTTTTGGGCGAAGAGGTCGAATTTCTTTGGCATAAATCGTCCGATCTTTTAAATAGTGATGTTATCATCCTGCCGGGTGGATTTTCATACGGCGATTACCTGCGCTCAGGAGCTATTGCCCGATTTTCACCAATAATGAAATCGGTAAATGAATTTGCCCAATCAGGAGGATTGGTAATTGGTATTTGCAACGGATTCCAGGTTTTGCTGGAATCCGGATTATTACCGGGAGCGCTTCTTCGAAATGCACATCTTAGATTTGCCGGCAAATATATTTATATCAAAGTCGAGAATAATTCCACGATTTTTACATCAACCTGTCAGCCGGGTGAAGTCTTGAAAATTCCAATTGCTCACATGGATGGTAATTATTACAATTTTGATGGTGAAATTGAAGATTTAAAAAAGCAGTCACAGGTAATATTTAGATATTGTGATAAAGATGGAAATATTAATGATGCCGGTAATCCAAACGGCTCAATTTATAATATTGCAGGGATTTCCAATAAAGAGGGTAATGTTATTGGAATGATGCCGCATCCGGAAAGAGCGGTGGAGGATATTTTGGGATCATCAGATGGTCTTAAAATATTTGAATCAATTGCAAAAAGTTTTTCGAAAGGAATAGCCATTGAAAGGGCGTGAATTAACATTTATAATTGTTGCCCTGTTACTGGGGGCGATTTTGGGCGGGTTTGTCGGTGAGTTAATCGGCTCTTTCCTCCCGGAAGGAGCGGCCAAAACCTTATTTACCAAATCGGTGAGTATCGGTTTCGAAACGACTCGTGTCCAGCTATATTCTTTTTCTTTTACAATTGGGCTGATGTTTAAAATAAACTTTATGTCGGTTTTGGTCGTATTATTAGTAATTATATATTTTAGATGGTGGTATATTTAAAAAGTCTTTAACAAAGGAAATAATATGTTTGGAATGGGTCCATGGGAATTGGCGCTGATATTTTTGGTCGTCCTCTTATTGTTTGGCGCTAAAAGATTGCCGGATATCGCTCAGGGGATGGGCAAAGGTATCAGAGAATTCAAAAAAGCTGTCAAAGATACTCAGGGCGAAATCAAATCAAGCATGAATGAAATAAAGACTGACGAATCTGATTCTAACCAAAAGAATGAAAAAAAAGATGGCTAATTTTTTAGAAGAAGATGCCCAAAAAGTTGCCGCTGTTCTTGGCGTAAAAAAAATAATCCGGGAAAAAGATCATTTTCGGATTAAGGTTGATAATGCCGCCGAAAAAAGAGTTCTAATACTTGAGATATATCCCGAAGAGCTATTGGGTCT
>JAQBFG010000184.1:0-7001 GCA_032123495.1 Candidatus Zixiibacteriota bacterium
CTCCTTCGAAGGACAGGCGTTTTGTCAAAAACGGGTTTTTGGCCGATAAATGTGTAGTAAAATTGTAATTTCTGTTTTCTATAATCATACATATAAAAATGAGTATAAATATGAATCAACAGTTATTTGGTGGGGAAATTGTAAGAACAGATTAGCTATTTTTATTTGCAAATAATATATCGATTATTAGATTGTAATATTATGGATATGATAATAATTGCCATATTGGCTATCTTCTTATTATTCTTTTTGGTCGGCTTGTTTTGCAAAATATTTTTCAAATGGACTTGGAAGAAATACTTTAATAAACTATTTGAAGTGATATTTGGCATATGATCTATAGCCAATAAGTCAGGTGGCGCACCCCTTGGGGTGCGGAAATGTTCTAACAAAATCCCCACCCGCTGGGGGGGTTACCAATTTGGATTGATATCTCACACTGAATCTAACGCCCACCCGGTAATAATCAAGATTGGGCGAGGAGATTTATCAGTTTTTCGCAGCCACCGTTTTTGACATATTCCGCATGATCGTTGACATTCTCAAATTTCCGTCCGACAATTTCGGAACACTCGAATTTATAATCGGTGAATTTCAAAAACCTCTCAATCAGTTCTAACGCTTTGGGATCTTTAAAGCTGACCTTGCCGTTTTCTTCTTTGAGTCTGTTCAGTCCGATATTCCATATCGCAGTTCCCAAAGCCCCACAGGCACCTCCGCACAAGCCGATTCCGCCGGTAAGCCCGGCCGCCATAACGGTTTGCATGTCGGAGAGACCGATCTTTTGTGCCAGCATGGACGTGCAACTGACCGGAGGGGAGGGAATTTCGGCAGGTTTTTCGGCAAGAGCGGCATTTATTTCACTGAATGCAACTTTGGCATATTTTGCGGCCATCCGTATGCAGCCGATGGTCCCACCTTTTATCAGGAAAAAAGTAATCATCTGCATGGTTGTTGATGATTTGTCTATTTCTGTTATTTCGAGGCAATTGATATGTTTGTTTTGAGCACGGAACGACTCCACAATCTTTTGTGATGCAAGAATTGCCGCAACCTCAGCCTGCGGACCCGAGCCGAAAAGTTGATAAGCCTGTGCTCCGGCGGCAAGCGCCGAACCCCAGATCATACCGCATTGGTAGCCATGCTGCATGATTCCGCCAGCTAAAGAAGCGGAGGCGTTTTCTTCAGGTTTTAATGGATAATCAAAAGCGCGGTTGAGAACTCTCAACAATGTTTCTGATCAGGTCCCGGAAGAAAGAAACGCGCCAACGGTTCCCAGCGATGATATTTCATTTTTTGTTTTGGTCATTTATTATCTCCTCTTTATCTTATTGCAGATTTAATTTTGGCGGGATTACAGGTTCCCGCCCTACTTGGCTTACTTCACAAAATCCCCACCCGTTGGGTGGGTTACCAAGACCAATTATACATCATCCTGTATTATTTCAATTTAGCCATCATTCTTTTTACGTTGTTTTGACTTGATAAGTTTCTGTATTGATGGCAGATAAAACAAAAATCCCCAACTGACACCAATTCCAGCCAGCGTTCCTATTGCCGAGCCGACCAGGATATCGGCAGGGTAATGCACCCCGACAAATACCCGTGACAGAGCAACCACAATCGCCAGCGGAATCAAATACTTCGCCGTAAACGGGGCGACTTTCCGAAAGAAAAACGCCTGCCCGAATAGATTTGCGGCATGTGATGACGGCATCGATAACCCGCCGCCGCATCCAACCAGAAGATTGACCTCAAGCTCATGACATGGTCTTGGCCGACCCAACATCGGCTTTAGAAAAGTACTGACCGCCTGATCACAGATTGCAACGGTTATAAGTGAAAATATCACCGCCAGTCTCAGTTTGCTGTCGCCTTTCCATAACATTAAAAACAGACAGGTTCCGTAAAATATTCTTAAATTCATATCATTGGTAACAAACGGCATCAGGATATCAGTCACCGGATTAGACAACGATTGATTAATAAAGAAGAACAGCGCCTGGTCAATCGCCTTTAGTTGCATCAAAAACTCAAGCATACTTCGGTGCCCTCGATTTCAAAAACTTTTTTACCTGATTAAAGGTCGGTATTGCTGTCCGTCCGCCCGGTTTGGTGCATTTGATCGCTGCTGCTGCTGAGCCAAGTTCCATTCTTTTTTGCAGGCTCCAGTCGTTAAGGAATCCAAAAATATATGCACCATGATACACATCTCCTGCTCCGGTAACGTCGATTGCTTTAACTTTGTAGGCTCTTTGCCTGACGAATCCCAATACTTTATCAAATCCGACTGATCCCCTAATTCCCGATGTGACCACAACTGTACCGGGGCATTCTTTTCGTAATTTATTTATAGCGGTTTCGATATTTTTTGTTTTTGTATGGGGGAAAGCGTAATCCTCGGAACAGATAAGATGATCCACCAGCGGAAAAAGAGCGCAAACATCATTGCGAATCGAGCCGACATCCATTATCACCGGAATCTTTTTCTTTTTGGCCCAGCGGGCAAGTTTCAGACAGGCCGGCAGATACCGACCATCAAGATGCACCGACCTTACAGTTGGAATACTATTTAATATTATGTCTTTAGGTATGATGGAAATATTCAAATCAAGAACGATACTGCGTCGCCCGTCCTTTTTTTCAACCCACCCGACCGCAAAAGCCGAAGGATTCTTTTTGATAACAATTAGCGAGGTGTCGACTTTTTCCTTTTTTAATTCTTCAATTGCAAATTTGCCAAAGACGTCATCACCGACTGCGGCAAGCAGGGTCGGCTTTTTGCCCAGTCGGGATAAGGTCACCATCGCGGTTGGAATCGGTCCGCCGCCCTGAATAGTAGTTTTTTCAGCATCCGCTTTACCACCGGCCTGGGGATAATCTTTAAGCTGCATTAGAATATCAACCGGGGCGATACCGAGACCGAGGCAATCAAAGATCTTAGCCAATTTGTATTCTCCCCGAGGTTAAATCAATCAGACTATTATTTAATTTTTCCACCAGCGAAAGACGAATTTGTACGGTCAATTTAACTATATCAGAAAAATCTGAATCAACTATTTTTCCGCCGATTTGGACAATAGCTCGTTCGACTGCACTATAGTCAGTAAACTGAAGAACCATCGGTATTTGTTCGGTAATAAATTTCGTCAAAATACCGGCTTCCTCCAGAACCTGTCGCGCCGTTTCGGAATAAGCGTGGGTCAAGCCGCCGGTGCCAAGTTTGGTCCCGCCGTAATAACGGGTGACGATCAGTATTAAATTGGTCAGGTTTTGTCCCTCAAGACGATCATAGATAGGTTTCCCGGCAGTGCCGGACGGTTCACCATCATCGGAGTAACGAAAATTTATTTCTTTACCCAAGCCGACCCGATAGGCAAAACAGTGATGGGTTGCATCGTAATACTTTTTGCGAATATTTTCCAGAATCGATACTGCTTCGTCCGCTGATTGACACGAAAAAACTCTCCCAAAAAATTTGGAGGCTTTGATTTTTATTTCTGTTTCGGCGCTGTTTTTAATCGTTTGGTAACTGTCCGGCGTTTCCATTTAGACAACCTAAACCAAAGATTTAGAAATTATTTCGACCGCATTCTCAAGAGTTATCGGAATCGCTCCCATCTCCAAAACTTTCTCAACACCTTTGTTATCCTTACCTGGCATTTCGCATCCGTCAATAAGGATAAACATCAATTTACCTAATTCAAAACAGCACTTGGCCGAATCGAGTGTGCCGGAAGAATCTCCAAAAATTTCTCCGATAACAACCGCGTTGGATAAACCGACCGTTAGCCGATTGCGAGCCATATTTAAACCGGGGCTGCTTTTGGTGTCGGGGGAGTATTCAGATATTAACCCACCTTTTGCAGTCAGCTCAATCGAAAGAGGACGGTTCTCTTCCGGATAGATTTTATCAAATCCTGAACCCAAAACCGCATAACTTTTTCCTCCAGCCCGAATAGCGCCGATATGACCCGAGGCATCAATTCCGCGGGCGAGACCAGAGACAACCGAAATCGATTTTTTGGCAAGCAGACCGCCGAGGTCAACCGCATATCCGATACCTTCTATTGTAGCCTTGTGCGAACCAACAATCGCCACTGTCTTTTCATCTTTTTCCGGCAAATGTCCTCGGGCAAAAAATATCGGAGGTGGGTCGTTTAGCTCATTAAATAGATTTGGATAATTATCGTCAAATTGGGTGCAGCAGATGATTTCTCTTTCCTTCATCTCATTGATAAATTCTTCAGCCTCATCAAGTGTTTGGTCACAATCATAAATCTTGCTGGATCGTTTTTCGCCGAGTCCATCAATGCCGAGCAATTCATCCATTTCGGCCCTAAAAATATTTTCAAGATTGCCAAAATGAACCATGAGGGTTCTGAAAGTCCGCGGACCGACTTTGCCAAAATGGCGTAGCGCCCAAACCTGCGCCGCTATTGAATAATTTTCTATCTCCATAATCACAAGGAATTTATATTATATTTTTATCAAAGTCAATTACGAGATTTATTCAGAAATTTATTTGGACAAAATAGAAATATTTATTATAAATTTAGACAGAATTTCGATTTTAGAGAACCATAATAAACAAACATAAAGGCAGGCGTAAGTAATATGTTGGGGAAGTCGCAGGACGCAATATCCGAGTATAAAAATATCAGGAATTTCTATTTGGTATCTTTTCTGGTATCTTTTATTATGCTTTTTATTTTGGTATGCAAAGGTGATATTCCTGTCCTGTCAATTATCATTATGCCAATTTTACTGCTGGCAATTCCTATTTTTAATAAGACATCCTTGATTTTAAAATATTTAAATCTAAAATGGTTAATTGTTTTTACCATGCTGAATCTGCTGATAATGATTCCGGAGTTGTCTCTTCGGCTAGTCAATTTTAGTTATGAACCGGGTGTAGACTATGGTAATCTGGCACACCGGTTTTCACGGCTTTTTATTCCGGATAAGCGGTTAATGTGGAAATATTCACCCGACTTACCGGGAGTAAATTCATACGGATTCTATGGCCCGGAAATTGTTATTCCCAAACCTCCAAATGTAAGAAGGATACTGTTTTTCGGCGACTCCTGTGCCGAGCAGAATTATGCCCGGATTTTGGAAAAGAGTTTAAATAATAATACAAATTCTGATATTAGATTTGAATGTTTGATATTTGCCATAGCAGGTTACAGCTCGTATCAGGGCAAAATATTGGTGGAAGATTATGCAAAAGTCTGTGAAGCCGACCTGGCTATAGTTTGTTATGGTTGGAACGATCACTGGCTGGCCTTAAATGGTACCGATGATGAACATTGTAGTGGTGAGACAAGTTATTTGGCAAATATATTAATTCATCATTCGAAAATTCTGCAGTTAACCAGAAAACTTATAGCAGATCCTATTGAAATCAATCGTCAAAAAGTATCCAATATTGTCAGAGTTCCGATTAATAAGTATAAAGATAATATTTACCGGATGACCGAAGAGTTACATCACAACGGCACAAAATCAATTCTGCTGACCGCACCGACATCATTTTATCACAACGGCGTTCCTGATTATATAATAAGCTCGGGATTGGCTATCGATAGAAATGCGGCTGTTTCAAAACATCGGGAGTACAATGAAATTGTTAGAGATATAGTGAGTGACCAAAATTGTTATCTACTTGACGCCGAAGCAATAATAAGTCAACTGGAGAAACCGGATAGTTTGTTTTTGAAAGATGGAATTCATTATTCACCGGCTGGGCTTAATTATATGGCCTCACTGATATACTCATTTATGATAGAAAATCATCTTATCTGAAAATTAATAATACAAGACTCGGTTCCTATTTTTTTTTGGCCAGCACCACAATTCCGCCAATAAATCCAATCACTACTATCAATCCAAGAATCAATCCCGGAAGCGTAAAACCGCCCAAAATATTACTATCAAAATCAAATTTTGACCACAGTGCTATAAAAACACCTGTCAGAGCAATAAAAATAGCGATAACTAATGCAATAACTGCACCGTTGGAAGAACTGATCTGGCTTCGGTATGGATCGAATTCAAGATGAGTATCCATTGACCTTTTTTCAATCCGCCTTTTGAAACGCAAACGATAATCGTCAAATTTCTCCAGCAGTTCCCAACCAGCGCGAGCCTCTTCTTGCCTGACTTTTTCAATTATTTCTTTATTTTTGAATTTTCTGGTATTGGCCCGAATAATTTTAAATTCCCAGCCGTCAAGGTCATCGCCTGTATATTGAGTCATTTTTTCTTCCTCTTCTCTCTTCTTTTTCGCTGCCTCCGCGACAATGGCCGCGGCCAAACCGGCATGAATCGGAATAAAACTCCCGCTCGACATAATTTATCTCCTTATTTGTTCTTAATATATACTATATTAGAAAACAGATATTCACAAAAATCAATAATAATGAGATTGCTATTGTTTATAGCAGCTTGATTACTTCTTCATGCAGGCGCGCGCGATAGGTCAAACCGCCCGATTCCATTCTATCTATAATTTTTTTGAAATCATCAAATTCGACCAATTCTGCCAACCGCGCTTCTCTTATTTCACGATGATCGGTTGGTTCGATCTTACCCGAAAGATATTTGGCGGTAAATACATGCGAGCGCCAGGGAATCGATTTGCGGCCGAAACTAAAAGAGACATTTATTTGTAGAATATATCTTAGAATTTTAATTTTGGTGCCGGTCTCTTCGTATGTTTCGCGAAAAACCCCCTCTTCAAACTCCTCACCCGGTTTCAGACCGCCTGATGGTGCCCGAAAAAGACCATTGGGGTAATGATGTTTGGCGTTGACAATAACTTTGTTCCCCTTAAAAATATAGAGGGTAATATCATGATTTCGTCCGTACGACTGTGTGGAACGAATAAAATTATATTCTTCTTCGTCAACCGGGGCTTCCATCGCTATCACCGGTGGGTAGCCGTATTTATCGGCCACTGTCTGTAACATTCTGGCGGTAAAATACATATTATTTTA
>JAQBFG010000185.1:0-8530 GCA_032123495.1 Candidatus Zixiibacteriota bacterium
GAGGGGCGGCTTACCAATATCGCGATTATCCCTGAATTTCGAAGGAAAAAGATTGCCAAAAAGATATTAGATTATATTTTAGGGGTTGTAAAAAAGGCGAAGTGTAAATATATTTTTCTGGATGTGCGGCCTACTAATGAGGTCGCAATTAGTTTATATTCCAGTTACGGGTTTTATGAGGCGTACCGAAGGCCGAAGTATTACTCCAACCCGACCGAAGATGCGATGGTGATGGTTAAAAATTTGGATGATGAGTAAATAATTATATGGATTGGTTCAAAAAAGAGAAATCGGGCGTTGCCAGCCAGATTAAAAAAGAGATGCCTGATGGGCTTTGGTCAAAATGTCCTGAGTGCGGCGAAATTGTCTATACCAAACAACTTGAGGAACATTTTTGGGTCTGCCCCAATTGCAGTTATCATTTCAGAATAAGTTCCAAAAAATATATCAAGATCATTCTTGATGATGGCAAATTGGAAGAGTTTGATCAGACACTTGAATCGCTTGATCCTTTGAAATTTAAGGATTCCAAAAAATATACGGATAGAATAAAAGCGGCCAAGGCAAAATCCGGTTTAACCGATGCTGTTGTTTGTGGTATCGGCAGTATTGATGCGATTAAGGTCTCATTTACTATTATGGATTTTGCATATATCGGCGGCTCAATGGGTTCGGTTGTTGGTGAAAAAATTGCGCGCTCTATTGAACGTGCCATTGACGGTAATATGCCGCTTATTATTTCTTCTTGCAGCGGCGGGGCCAGAATGCAGGAAGGTATTCTTTCATTGATGCAAATGGCCAAAACCTCGACCCTTCTCGCTGTTCTTGCAAATAAAAAATTACCTTATATCTCTATTCTGACAAATCCGACGACGGCCGGTGTGATGGCCAGTTATGCATCTCTTGGTGATGTTATTATTGCCGAACCCAAAGCGTTGTTGGGATTTGCCGGTCCGAGAGTAATCCAGCAGACAATCGGTCAGGAACTTCCTCCCGGTTTCCAATCATCGGAATTTTTTAAGGAAAAGGGATTTCTTGACAAAATTGTGGAACGAAGCAAACTTCGGGAAACTTTGATTCTGCTCCTTAGATATTTTCAGGGCTAAATATTATGTCTGTCAATAATGGCCCGTATCAGACAGCTTTAAAATTTATTTTTGATCGCGAACATTTTGGGATCAAGCTGGGGTTAAAAAATATCGGCAACTTTTTAGCCGATGTTGGCGATCCTCACCGAACTTTCAAATCGGTTCATATTGCCGGAACTAATGGTAAGGGATCAACCGCCGCTTATATTGATTCTATCATGCGTCAGGCCGGGTATCGAGTGGGGATATTTACATCGCCACATCTGGTTGATTTCCGGGAGCGAATTCGTGTTGACGGAAAACAGATTAGCAAAAAATATATTGGTGAGTTTATAAAAAAGCATAGAAAAGTGATCGATAAAAATCAAATTACCTTTTTTGAAGTCTGTACCGCTTTGGCATTCTGTTATTTTGCTTATAAAAAAGTCGATCTTGGAGTTATCGAAACCGGCCTCGGTGGACGACTCGATGCCACCAATACTCTTTTACCGGAATTATCGATTATTACTGATATATCATTTGATCACACCAATGTTCTCGGTAATACGTTAACAAAAATAGCTTATGAAAAAGCAGGCATAATAAAAAAGGGGAGACCGGTCTTAATTGGAACGATGAAACCTGAATCACGGAATGAAATTATCAGAGTGGGAAAGCTGCGAAAAGCTCAGATCATTTATCAGAAGCCGGATATAATTACAAAAACAGATGGTAACTTTCGATTTGATTATAAAAGTGAAAACCTTAATCTGAAAAATCTTAGTTCTTCTTTACGAGGTCGGCATCAAATAACAAATTCGGCATTAGCTATTACTGCTGTAAATATTCTTAACCAAAATGGCTACGATATAAATAAACAGCAGGTACGACTTGGACTGAAAACGACTTACTGGCCGGGTCGGTTTGAGATTACCAAAATTGGTCGGGGGCCGACTATTATTCTCGATGTCGGGCACAATCCGGCCGGGGTCAAGGCAATGGTCGATTGTTTTAAGGCAGAATTTCCTGGCCGGAAAGCAATTATGATTTTCGGTTCGGTCAGGAACAAGAATCTTGAAAAGACAATTAAGTTTATTATATCTATTGCCAAATCGGTCGAGATACCAAAACTTAAATCAGACCGCGGTGTGGAGCCACAGGAAATTGTGGCAATATTTAAAAAAAACAAATTTGCTGCTACCTCGTCTGAATCTGTTAAAATTTCGGCAAAAAAATTGATCAATTCCGCAAAATTGAAGGATATTATTATTATCTGCGGTTCTCATTTTGTAGTTGGAGAATTTTTGGAGAATCGGGAAGTTATCTATGGCCAAAAAAGAAGATAATACCAATCGTCGGGACAATCAGAAAACGAGTCGAACCAACAAGGCGGGTAATCAGTCATCTACCGATTCCGAGCATATTGCAAAAAAACTTCGGCAACAGAGTCGGTTTATCAATGCCATCGTGGAAACAACCGGGGCGCTTGTTGTTGTTCTGGATACTGAGGGGAAGATCGTTCTATTTAATCGCGCCTGTGAAAAGATTACCAAATATTCTTATGCAGAGGTAAAAAATAAATATTTGTGGGATTTTATTCTGCTTCCCGAAGAAATTAAACCGGTTAAATCGGTTTTCCAAAAGTTACAAAGTGGAATGTTTCCCAGTCAGTTTGAGAATTATTGGATAGGGAAAGATGGGGCATCGCATTATATCACCTGGTCGAATACTGTCCTGATCGATGATTCAGGAAAAGTCTCATACGTAATTGGGACCGGGATTGAAATAACTGACCGAAAGAATACAGAAGAAGCGCTTTATATTTCAGAGTCGCGCTATCGAGAATTATTTGAAGCGGTTATGGAAGGAATCGGAATTGTAGATGAAAACGAGGTGATCCAATATTGCAACCCGGCCTTTGAAAAAATATTTGAGATGGATTCTGGAGGGAGTCTGATTGGAAGATCACTTTTTGATTTTATCTCGGGAGATCAAAAAGAGCTTCTGATCTTAAAAACCGAACAGCGCCGGCAAAATATACCATCACGGTATGAACTGAGAATCAAAACTCTTAAAAATAACTTCAGGGTGGTGCAGGTTTCTTCATCTCCGCGATTTGATCCATCGGGAAAATATATTGGTGCTTTTGGCACGATTATCGACTTGACCGAGAAACATCTGGCTGAAAGGGCCTTAAAAAATAGCATTCAGTCATATCAAACGCTTGCAGAAAATCTCCCCGGCCTGGTTTATCGGGTGTTGAGTCAGGAGTCAAGTCGGATAATATTTTTTAATGATTTGCTTGAATCGTTGACCGGTTATACGGAAGATGAATTTCCCGGAAATGATCTATCTTTGTTTGAGTCTATGATTGATGAAAGGGATCGGCAGGCAGTTTATTCAGAAGTAAGGCAGGCGGTTGCTGAGAAGAGGCCATTTGAATTGGGGTATCGTTTTACTCATAAGACCAAAGGCCTGAGACATTTTGTCGAACGTGGGCGTCCTGTTTTTGATTCGGCTGGAAATTTGAAGAGTATTGACGGAGTAATATTTGATTTTACTCATCATATTGAAGTCGAGGAATCGATAAAAGAGGCACACATTGAATTGGGAAAGCAGTATCAAGCGCGAACCGAAGAGCTAAAAGAAGTAAATCTTCGGAAAAAGGCGATGTTTGACCTCTATAACATATTTGAATTGAGCCGTAATTTTAATGCGATGCTTAATTATCAGTCACTGCTTGATTCATTTATACTGGCGGCTATGGGGAGAGCCGGTGCGAAGCAGGCAGCTTTATTTCTTCCTTTGAAGCCGGGAGAAAAAGATTTCCATCTGGTGAAGTCGGGCGGCGGTTTTAGTCTTCCGAATCAACAGCTTATTATAAATCAACATAGTTCGTTTTGTTTATATATTGCTAATCTGAATCGACCGATTAAAGTCACTGAGGCCGAAGATAAGTTTGAATTATCTAAGGAATCAGATTTCATTGAAAACTTCCCGAACGGTCTTGTTGTTCCGCTGGTGTATCAGACCAAGTTACGCGGTATTTTGGTTCTGTCAGAGAAAGAATCGGGTTTGCTCTATCAAGATAACGATATAGAATTTTTGTCAATTCTGGCGAGCCAGACGGCAGTTTCCATCGAAAATGTTCGTCTTTTTGAATCTGAAAAAGAGGCGATGGATAAGTTACAAAAAACTCAGGGGCTTCTGTTGCAATCGGAAAGATCGGCGGCGCTGGGAGAACTTTCTGCGAAAGTTGCTCATGAAATAAATAATCCACTTGGAATTATCAAAAATTATCTATCATTGGTTGATCAGAATATTACGGATGCCGACAAATCTCTAGGGTATACACAGATTATCAAGCAGGAAATTGATCGGATTGCTTTGATTGTCAAGCAACTTCTTAATTTCCATCGCCCAGTTGCGGTCAGTTTCGATAGGGTAAATCCTGAAAAGCTGATTAGCGATATTTTGTTATTGATGGATAGTCAATTTATTAATGCCGGAGTTATCGCCACCTGTCACACTAAAGATAACATTCCCGATATTTTTGCCTGGTCAGATGGTTTAAAGCAGATCTTCATGAATTTGCTGGTTAATTCCATTGATGCTATGAAAAGTGGGGGAGAGATAATAATTGATCTGAAAAGAACTGAGCATACCGTCATTTTTTCTTTTGAAGACGGCGGTCCGGGAATAGAGGCAGGGCATATCCCGCATATTTTTGATCCATACTATACGACAAAATCCAGATCAGGTGGAAGCGGTTTGGGACTTTCTGTGTGCTATAATATAATAAAAAACCATAACGGGTCGATAAACTATACAAACAGTAAACGAGGTGGATGTTTTATTATCGAGCTGCCGATTGAGCAGGGGGAGAACAAATATGACTGGCATATCTGAAAAAATTCTTGTTGTTGATGACGAAGTCAGGATGTGCGACTCATTGTTTGAACTTCTTTCCGGCAGTGGGTATGAGGTTTCTACCGCCCAATCCGCAATCGACGCCATAGATAAAATCAAAACTGACAAATTCGATTTAATCATTACTGATATAAAGATGCCGGAAAAAACCGGCCTCGATCTATTGAAAACAGTCAAAGAGATTGATCCGGAAATCATTGTAATCTTATTGACCGGCTACGCCTCGCTCGAATCGGCTCTGGAAGCGATTAAGGAAGGTGCTTTTGAATATCATTTAAAGCCGGTTGAATTTTCACAGCTTGAGATTTCGGTCAAAAGAGGGTTGGAGACCCGCTCTTCCAATATGGCGCGCAGACAGTTGGTAGAAGATTTAAAAAGCGCTAATTTGAATCTGAATAATCGACTCAATGAAATCAATGCTCTTTATGAAGCCGGAAAATCTCTTTCGGCAACATTAAGCCTAAAAGAGTTGCTAAAGAAGATCATGACCCTGGCTGGCTCCGTGACCCAGGCCGAAATCGGTTCTCTTATGCTAATCGATAAAAGCGGCGAATTTATGACGATTAAAACCTCTATTGGTCTGGATAAAAAAATGGTTGATACTGTCCGACTGCCGATTGGGGAATCTATTGCCGGATATGTTGCCGAATTGGGAGAGCCTCTGATTGTTCCTGATGTTGAAAAGGATGAAAGATTTAGGCGAATAAATAAAGAACGATATACATCGTCATCACTTCTTTGTGTTCCGCTGAAAGTTTCCAATCAGGTGCTGGGCGTTATCAATATGGCCAATAAAAAAGACGGTGCCGTTTTTAATGAGCATGATCTGAAATTGCTGACAACTTTTGCATCTCAGGCGGCATTAATTATTGATGATGCCCGTCAGGTGGAAAAAAATATTCAAAAGCTTAAAGAATTCTCGGTTCTGTTTGAATTAACAAGGCAGTTGTCAACGGTTGGCTCAGTATCGGCAATGCGCAGGACAGTATTTGAATATTTAAAAAAACTGATGCCGATCGATTATTCTTTATGGTTTGAGTGGAATCCTGAATTTAGCTGTCTGAAACCGGTTGGAGTCGCTGGGACAGATATTCCTCTTACCGATACCGGCTCGATTAACCTGGATATAGTTGAAGAAAAAGAGATCACGGTTGATAATATTGACCTATCAGATATAAATTTGGATGATATAAAGAAACTCTCTTCATATTTGGCCGCAAAAATCGCCAATTACTCAGTTTTTCCACAACCAGGTAAAAACTTTACCGCTTTGCCGGTTTTACGGGAAGGTGATTTGAAACATGTTTTCTGTATTGGGTCAGATGGAGATGATTTTTATTCTGCTCAAGAGATTTCGCTGGCCAGTTTGGTGATATCACAGGCATCCGGTTTTTATGATCGTGAGAAAGCGTTATTAAATGCAACCAGACTTCTGACGATGGGCAACATGATTTCCGAAATATCCCACGATCTGAGAAAACCTCTGACAAATATTAGGGGTGGCTTGCAAATACTTCGGGATAAATGGCCTGATATAGTTAGCAACTCAGATTTCTTTGAGATGGCCGAAAGTGAAATTTATCGGCTTAATGAACTTGTCAGGGAACTGGTTGATTTTTCAAAACCGCATAAATATGAAACCGAAATGGTTGATCTTCGGTCAATTATTGGTCGGGCGGCCGAATTACTCAAACCGGAGTTCGCCAAAAAGAATATCAGTTTTAAGGAAAACTATGGCAATTGCTCCTGGGAAGTAATGGTCAATAAGAATCAAATTATGGAAGTGTTTCTAAATCTATTCCTGAATTCTGTTGACGCGATGGATGGCGGAGAAATACAGGTTATTGGTAAAATTGACCGCCCATCGTTTAAAAAGACAGATTATCTGGCTATGGCTATATCGGATACAGGTTGCGGCATAAAACCTGAAAATGTTTCAAAAATCTTTGATCGATATTATACATCGAAATCAACAGGGACCGGCCTTGGTTTGGCCGTAGTTGAGAGAATTATCTCCGCTCACGGGGGAACTTTGACCGTTGAGTCTGAATATGGCAAAGGAACCAGCTTTACGATCTACTTGCCTTTATAACAACTGCAAGAAATTGCAAAAAAAAGGCATTTAATTGATGCGAATAGTTGAATGTTGTCGTATTTTTGCCGATAGATAGAAAAAGTGCAAATGGATTCGTATTATGAAAAAAGATAAAATAAAACTGCTTATTATAGATGACGATCCCAAAGTATCCTGGATACTGGGCGAGGGGCTTAGTTCAAATTTTGAGATAACTTCTGCTCGCGACGGTATCGAGGGGATCCAGATGGTTTCTACCGAGAAGCCTGATTTAATTCTCTTAGATATAAAATGCCGGGAATGACCGGCCTAGAAGTTTTGGAAAAGCTTGGCAGACTTGACAGTCGGCCTGACATCGTGATGCTTTCCGGACATGGTGAAACCAGTAATATTGTAAAGTCAATGCGGCTTGGGGCAGCAGAATTTATCAATAAGCCTTTTGACGTCAAAGAAGTTGAGATACATATCAATTCGGTCCTGGAAAAGGGAAAATTAAAGCAGGAAGTAATATCGCTAAAATCCGAACTTAGTACTCGAAAACAATATGATAAGCTTATTGGTGACTCATCTAAGATGGTCCAGGTCAAAAATATTATCGAACAGGTGGCGGATTCTGAACTGTCGGTGCTTATACGAGGCGAATCAGGAACCGGTAAAGAGATTGTCGCGCGGCTTTTGCATTCAATGTCAAATCGGTCCGAACAGCCGTTTACCAAGGTAAATTGTGCAGCTATTCCGCGTGATCTTCTTGAAGCGGAGCTGTTTGGGTACGAAAAAGGGGCTTTCACCGGAGCGCACAAGACGAAGCCGGGTCGATTCGAAGTGGCAAACAAAGGCAGCATATTTCTGGACGAAATTGGCGATATGCCGTTAGAACTGCAATCCAAACTTCTTCAAGTATTGGAACAGCAGGAGTTTGTCAGAGTTGGTGGGATAAATAATATTCATGTTGATGTCAGAATTGTTTGCGCCACCAATAAAAACCTGGATGAAGCCATTCAGCAGCGCCTTTTCAGAGATGATTTATTTTATCGGCTCAATGAAATTACAATATTTCTGCCATCGCTTCGAGAAAAGAAAGAAGATGTTCCGCTTCTGGCTAATTATTTTTTGGAGCGGTATAATAAATTGTATCAAAAAGATTATCCGGCTCTTTCTCAGGAAACTATGGAAAATCTATTGAAATTTTCATGGCCCGGAAATGTTCGCCAATTGGAAAATGTTATAAAACAGATTGTTGTCAGGGGTGGTGAATCGGTTGTTGATGATCTAATGGTTCACGGCAATATATCCTCCGATAATACGCCAGTTGCAGAAGATTCAGGAATCTTTGAGGGCCAGGAAGAATTTGCAAATACATATTCGCTGAAAAAGAGGATCAATTTGATTGTGGCGCATCAGGAAAAGAAATTAATTAAAGAAGTGCTTGGCAAAACTAATTGGAATCGACGTCGCGCCT
>JAQBFG010000186.1:0-11854 GCA_032123495.1 Candidatus Zixiibacteriota bacterium
AACCGATTAAGAGACCAAAAGGATAGTGCCCAATAAGGTTTGCAATCCCCGAACATTAATTGTTTCCAATCGATATCCTAGTTTGTCCCGCATTCTGTATTCCAGACCCCTTTTGGTACCGACAAACAGAAACTCGGTCCTGGTGTCCTGCTCGACACGATCTTTTAGCCGATTGGCAATAGCAATCGCCGGAAATAGATGTCCCCCCGTACCGCCACCTGCAAATATTGCCCTGAGTTCTTTCACCTAATCACCATCCCTCTTCGTTTTGAAAGATTCAGAAGGATCGCGACCGAACATATCGAGACAATCAGCGATGTCCCCCCGTACGACAGCAGCGGCAGAGGAATACCGGTGGTCGGCAATAGAGCGGTCACCACACAAATATTAACAAGCACTGAAACAAAAATCGAAGCTGTTACCCCCATCGCTAGAAGAAACCCAAACCGGTCTGGCTGATAACGGGCAATTTTCATTCCGCGCCAAATTATTACATAAAAAAGAACCAAAACGGCCATCAACCCAATAAAACCGACTTCCTCACCTATCGAAGCAAAAATAAAATCGGTATGCGGATACGGCAGGAAAAACAGTTTCTGTCGGCCATTCCCAATTCCAGAGCCGAATAGACCACCGGCGCCAAGCGTTAACACTGCCTGTTTCACCTGATAACTCCCCATCAATGGAGATTTAATTGAGGCAAGATAATCATACACGCGGGCACTTTTGTACCCCAGCACAAATACCATAAACGCTGCCATCGAACCCATCGGCAAAATAAACGCGGCAAGATGAAACAGTCTCACACCGGCCAAAAAGAATATTATCAAAACGGTTAGTGAGATCGTGATCGCCGAACCTAATCCCGGTTCCAGAATAATTAGTACCAAACCAATCGCAATAAACGGACCGTACGGATATAAGAATTGTTTCCACTGGGTAATATCCCTTTTTTTCTGTGATAATGAAAATGCCAAATACATTATCACTACCAGTTTAAACAGCTCCGAGGGCTGAATAGAAAATGGTCCGAGAAACAGCCAACGGTGTGAACCGTTACGTGCCGGCATCAGGAAAACCATCGCCAGAAGAATCAAGGTTACAAACAGAAGCGGCACCGAATAAGCCGATAATTTTTTCAAATCAATTTTATACATCAAAAAACCAGCCAGTGAGCCGATCACCAACCAGAGAAGTTGTCTTTTCAGAAAGAAAAGATTACTTCCAAAACGGCTTTCGGCCATCACCGACGATGATGAATAAACCATCACCATTCCAAAAATGACCAACGCTCCGGCGCTATATAATAATTTCCTGTCCAAAACTTTTTCTGCTCTTACCTGACCGATTTTTTTATTTCATTATTATTTTTTAATGCTGCAACTACATCTTTAAATACCTGGCCCCGATGCTCAAAATTATCATACATGTCAAAACTGGCACAGGCCGGTGACAATAAAATTGTATCTCCGGGCGAGGCGAGTTCAAACAATTTTTGTACCGCTTTATTCATATCATCAGCAAACTGCACGGCAAAAGATTTTCCAAGCTGGTTAAACATCTTCTCTTTTGCCTCACCGATAAGAACTATATTTTTAATATTATCTTTACCGTATTTTATAATTGGCGCGAATTCACCGCCCTTGTCTCGTCCACCGGCAATCAAATGAATCGGGGTCCCAAGTGATCTTAATGCATAGCAGACCGAATCGACATTGGTCGCCTTGGAATCATTCACAAAATTGATACCGGCAACTGTACCGACATTTTCCATCCGGTGTTCCACCCCGGGAAATGTTTTTAGTGTATCAGCAATAACTTCAGGTTTTATTCCGATCAACAGCGCTGCCAACGATGCCGCCGCGGCGTTTTGGAGATTATGTGGTCCGGGGATTCTAATCTCTGATGTCTCAACTATATCCTGCTCTTTTCCCTCCGCAACGCCAACCAGCGACCCTCCCCTCTGGAAGACCCCGGTTGGCAGACTGCGGATATGGGAAAAATATATTTTCTTAGCCAAAGTCGGAATATTATCAGAGGCAATTACTCCGTCCTCGGCATTCAGGATCAGATAATCAGACGATTTCTGATTAACGGCGATTTGATATTTGGCCATTTTATATGCGTCAAAACCATCATACCGATCAAGATGATCCGGTGTCAGGTTAAGTATCATAGCCACATGCGGTGCAAACTCCTCAATATGCTCAAGTTGGAAGCTGGATAGTTCAACTACCGCATACCCATCTTCAGGGATATGTGAAACTGCTTCGGCAAATGGGCGTCCGATATTGCCGCATACTTCAACCTTTAAACCGGCATTTTTTAAAATCTCGCTGATTAATGTCGTGGTTGTCGTTTTTCCATTAGAGCCGGTGATGGCAATAATTTTCCCTTTACAGAACCATGAGGATAGTTCGATCTCGGAGAATATCGGGATTCCCTCCGATTTGATTTTCTGCACTATTTCAATCGTTGCCGGAACTCCCGGTGATAAAATGATAAAATCAGATTGCAGCAGTTGGTCGGTGTGACCACCGGTTTCATAGGCGATATTATTATTATCCAAGATTTTTAATTGATCGGTCAAAACATTTTCGCTCCGATTATCTGAGACAAATGGTGTCCCACCCTGCTCCAAAATCAACAGAGCCGCTGCAACCCCTGAGCGGGCCATCCCGATAATGCCAACCTTACGATTTTTTACTCTTTCTTGTATTGTCATCGTACCTTCAATGTTGCCAGCATCAGCAACGCAAAAAGGGCACCAACGATCCAAAACCTGACAACCACCTTTGACTCCGGCCAGCCGCTTAGTTCAAAATGATGATGGATCGGCGCCATTTTGAAAACTCGTTTGCCGCCGCGATATTTGTACGACAGCACCTGTATTATTACTGACAAAACTTCTATTACAAACACCCCGCCGACGATCACCAGCAGGAGCTCTTTTTTTAACAATATTGCAATCGAACCGAGCGCTCCGCCCAGAGCAAGTGAACCGGTATCACCCATAAATACTTCAGCCGGATGCGAATTAAACCAGAGGAAACCAAGCGCCGCCCCAATCGCCGCCCCGCAGAAAATAGCCATTTCGCCGGCGCCGGGGATATATTCGATCTGCAGATAATTTGAAAAGTCAATGCGGCCGCTGACATAGGCGATTCCGGCAAAAGCTACAAAACTAAGTCCGCACAAACCAATCGCCAGACCGTCGCAACCATCGGTCAGATTAACGGCATTGGATGAACCGGTAATAACGAGAATAATAAACGGAATATAAAACACGCCAAGAACCAGCATATAATTCTTGAAAAATGGGATCCCGGTTGTCCCATCAAAACTGGAATTGGGTGGTGCCAGGCTAAGCAGCAAACCAAAAATCAAACCAAGCAGTACCTGCCCGATAAGTTTTTTACGTGCTACCATCCCTTTGGTCTGGTTTTTAATCGCCTTCAGATAATCATCCATAAAACCTATCAAGCCGAGCCAGACAGTAACCAATAAAATCATCAGAATATAAAAGTTGGTCAGATCTGCCCATAAAAGAGTCGGAACAATAATAGCGAAGAGGACAATCACCCCGCCCATAGTCGGTGTCCCCTCTTTACTAAGATGACTCTTCGGGCCCTCGCTTCGTATTTTCTCTCTCACTTGATATTTTTTCAACAATCGGATAAAGAGCGGACCAAGCAATATTGAAATAAGGATGGCTGTAATAGTGGCGGCAGCGGCACGAAAAGTTATATATCGAAAAAGGTTGAACGCCGAGAAATAATCAACTAATTGTGTAAACAAAAAATAAAACATATTAATTATCCCTGAAGGCGGATCCTTTTAATAAGGTGATAAGTTTTTCAAGACCGATGCCGCGGGAGGCCTTTAGATATATAACTCCCCCTCTTGGCAAGTTACCTATCAAAAAATCTCCCGCTTTGCTGACATCGGTAAAATAATTTATATTACTATTACTAAAATCGTTCTCTTTTGCTGATTCAAATAAATCTTTTGATAATTGCCCAACCGCAATCAGATTTTCGAATTTCAGATCGGCGATTAGTTTTCCTATCTGCCGATGGTACATTATAGAATCTTCACCAAGCTCCAGCATATCACCGACAATCACGATACTTGGGCGATTAACCATCTCCGGTAAATCGAGATAATTTCTAAATGAGCGCAAACCTGACTCCATTGAAGTTGGATTGGCATTATAACAATCAGCAATAACGGTCAACCCGGAAATATTGTCTATCTCTCCGCGGTACATACTGACATCATATTGCAGTTTATCAAAATCTTCAGCGGTGATATCCAAACCGAGCGCCCGGCAGGTCGTATAGGCGGCCAGAATATTATACACCTGATGTTCACCAAAGAGCCTGATCTCGATTGTTTTCCCATCTATTTGTACTTTCGGAAATCCGGAACCTGAGATTCCCGCTTTTTCGGCTCTGAAATCTGCAGCGGAGTTAAAACCATACGTAATAAAATCTCTTTTGCGCTTTGCAGCCGCCCGCATCAGAGTCGGATCATCAGCATTGAGAATCACGATTTTGTCAGAATCAAGAGAATCGGCTAAACTGAATTTTTCCTCAGCGACATTTTCCATAGTTCCGAGTGTCTCCAGATGAGTCGGACCGATATTTGTTATCAAAACAACATCCGGCTGCGCGATCTCAGCCAGTTTTTGCATCTCCCCTTTAACCGAAATACCAAGTTCAAAAACGGCATACTTTGTATCTGACGGCATCCTAAAAATAGAAAGCGGTAGCCCAAACAGATTATTAAAATTACCGGGTGAACGGTAGGTACTATCGGTTTTGTTTCGAATAAATGAATATATCATTTCTTTAGTTGTGGTTTTGCCATTAGAACCGGTTACCGCGATCAGTTTTGTATCTGACTCGTTCCGATAATTCTGAGCCAGCTTTAACATCGCCAGATGAGTATCATCGACCGCAACGGTTGGCACCTTGTTTTTTAATTCATCTATCCCGGTGAACTTGTTATTCACCAATAATCCGGCACAGTTTTTTCCGATGGCATCATCAAGGTAACGATGACCATCATCGGTTACCCCCTCAATCGCGACAAACAGTTGTTCCCCTCCAACAACTCGGCTGTCGATTGCGACCCCTTTAAAAACTGCTGTTGCAAACTCCCTGTTTAGCAACTTGCCATTTACCTCCTGGGCAAGGTTTTTGAAATCCCTACTTATCACCCGGTCTTAACCTGTTTATATCCAAATGCTTTAAGAGCGTTTTCTATTTCCATTTTATCATCAAACGGATACCTTGTTGTACCTATCTCCTGATAATCCTCGGCCCCTTTTCCGGCAATTAAAACCGTATCATCTTTTTTCGCTTTGCCGATAATTGTTCTGATAGCCTCACTGCGATCAGGAATAACTTTGTAGTTGTCACCGACCATCCCCGGTATCGTTTCCTCAAATATCTTTTCAGGATCCTCGGTTCGGGGATTGTCTGAAGTCAGCACGACAAAATCGGAATTAGACGACGCTGCCGCCGCCATCAACGGACGTTTGCCGCTGTCCCTGTCACCGCCACAACCGAAGAGAGCCAGTATTTTTCCTTTGGTGATCTCCCGCGCCGAAAGGCACAACCGTTCCAATGCATCAGGCGTGTGGGCGTAGTCGATTATAACCGAAAACGGCTGTCCGACCACCACTGGTTGATAGCGACCGGGAACCGGCTTGGCCGCTTCTAATCCCTTTTTTATTAAACTTAAATCAATTCCGAGGGCAACTCCGGCGGCAGCCGCACAAGTGGCATTGGCCAGATTGTATCGCCCCGGCAGATTAAACCATACCTCGCAGGAATCAAACGCTGTCACCAAATTAAATAGTGACATGGTCGGAGATAGTTTTGCCGCATCAATTTTGACATCAGCATTATTGCCATCCGATGAATATGAAATTGCATTGTTTTCGTAATCGTCCAAAAGCGAGACAAACTCAGGAACATCCTGATTGATAACAGCACAACTGTCCCTCCCTGTAATTTTATTCAAAAGCAGTTTCTTGGCGGCCAGATATTCTTCCATGCTTTTATGAAAATCAAGATGATCGCGACTGAAATTTGTATAGAGGCCGATCAGCAAATCAATATTATCGACCCGATTTAAAACCAAAGCATGCGATGAAATCTCTATCACTGCATATTCGCATCCGGCTTTTACCATCTCCGAAAGATAAAACTGCATCTCAATAGAATCCGGTGTGGTTCGTTCAGCCTTAAACTGCGCCACCGTCGTATCATAAACCAAAGAATTCACCATCCCGGCTTTGATCCCGGCCATCTCCAATATCTTCCGAACCAAAAATACTGTGGTACTTTTTCCATTGGTCCCGGTAACTCCAATTACTTTCAGCTTTTTACCCGGATAATCATAGAAACATGCGGCCATATCGGCCAATGCTTTCCTGACCGAACCAACGACCACCACCGGAAGAGTGCACTCAAATTCGCTATCGCTTAAAATTGCAGCGGCACCATTTCGAATGGCATCGTCTATAAATTTTTTGCCATCAACACGAAAACCGGTTATAGCAGCAAACAACATCCCCGGTTTTACACGGCGGGAGTCATATTCCAGACCGTTAATATCAACACTACCTTTCCCGACAAGTTTTGCTTCAGCTAATGGTTTTATTAAGTTTTTTAGTTTCATTTTATTTTTAGCCATCACCGCAAACCAAACGACATTTTGTTGTCTCGCTTAATTTTTCGCCGACTTTCGGGAACTGCTTCCTGACTATTCCGCAGCCCTCAAATTCGAAATCTATTCCCTGATAATTTAAAAGTGCTAGCGCGGTCCGCATATTCAACCCGACCAGATCAGCCATAACGATACTGTCATCTTCACTGCTATTAACCAGTACCGCAATTTTTTCGCTTCCCGGTATCTTACGATTGGCCGGAGGGTATTGCCAGACAACCAGGCCGCTTTCACGATTTGTCTTTAATGTCAATCCATCCCTCTGCGCCATCGTTTTTGCAAAATCGTAATCACGCCCAACAAAATCGGTCACTTCGATCATCTCGCAATCGTTGCCATCAGCTTTTAGTTGGGTATTCGGTTTGAGTAAATCGCTGTTGGCAATACTGTACCGTTCGGCCATCCGTTTGAAAGCCGGTCCGGCAGTATGTCCGCCATAATGCACCGGTTCCGGTTGATGCAAAATTACAATTCCGGCGATTCTTGGTTTCTCAGCAGGGAAATATCCCAAAAATGAAGCATTAAATTTATTTCGCCTATATCCACCATTTTCCGGATCAGGGATTTCAGCTGTCCCGGTTTTCCCAGCGATTGATATTATGCTCGATTGTGCCGGTGTCGCGGTTCCGCGCTCAACCACACCGGTCAAAAATGATCTGAGTATCTCGGCATTATCTTCTTCTATCACCCGGCCAATAAATTCTTTCTCCATATATTTGATAGTCCGGTTATCAGAATCAATAACACCTTTGATCACATGCGGTCGATATAATTCACCACCATTGGCCACCGCGCCGATCGCCGCCGCCAGTTGTATCGGAGTTGTCGAAATTGAGTGTCCCATCGCCAGCGCTGCAATATTGTATTCCGACCAGACACCCGGATCTCCAATAACTCCCGAGGCCTCACCCGGCAGATCGACCCTTAGTTTTTGTCCAAAACCGAATTTATATAAGACATCTCTTAGTTTTTCGCCACCCAAACGCTGGGCAAGTTTTCCGATTCCGATATTACTTGAAAGCTCCATTATCTGTTGAATATCGAGAGTATCATGCTTTTTATCATCGCGTAAACGACGCCGTCCGCATTGCCAAAGACCATTTTCGCAGTAAATCTTTTCTTCAAGATCAACCAGATTTTCATCAAGCAATGCCGCCATGGTGGCAATTTTCAGGACCGATCCCGGCTCAAAACAATCACTGACAGCACGGAGTTTTAGAATACTTGAGGTCGAGTTCTCAATATAATCGGCGGCAGCCAAAATCTCTCCGGTGTAGCAATCGAGAAAAACGGCAGTTCCTGATAATGCGTGAAACTCCTTCACGGCCGATTTTAGTTCGTCTTCGACGATCTCCTGGAAATACCAATCGAGTGTCAGAACCATTGATTTACCGGTTACCGGTTTCACCAGCGGAACTTCTCTGAGATTGTAAGTATTGTTTTGTCCATCCCGCAGAAAATCAATCAAACCAGGCGAACCGGCCAATAAAGAATCATGATTATACTCAAAACCGGATAATCCCTGATAATCTATATTAGTGTTGCCAATTATCTGACGGCCGACCTCATTAAATGGATAATCTCTTTTTAATCCTTTTCGTAAGTACAACCCGGCCACGGAATCGGCGGCTATCTGCGTCGCCAAGTTATCTGATAAATCTCTTTTGATCCAGGTAAATCTTTCCGGTTTTAATTTGTATTTTTTCCGACTGGTCCCTGATTTCCAACCATTGACACGATCAAGATAGCGATGAATTTTATTTACTTCTGATTTGTCCTGCGGATAAGCCGAAAGCGAACTGCCAACAACATTGATAGCAACCTCCCGCCCGGTTCGATCATAAATAATCCCGCGTTCAGCCTGCACTTTTGTTTTTCCCGATGATTGGGCCCGCGCTTTTTCGCTATATTCGGAACCATGCACCAATTGGATTGTCCCCAGCCGCGCCAGCAGAATTATCCATCCTGCCGTTATCACGACATACAAAAACAGCAACCGGATTTTGTTAAATCTACTCTTCATCGAAATCAAATATCTCTTTACCTTCGGCTTTGCTTTCAGTAATCACCGGAAAATGATCGGCCACCTTTTGAAACGAACTTATTAAATCCGCAAACTGATAGTCCTTGGAAAACTTCCGCTTTGAAACCAGTGTAAACATATTCTCCGAAGCGGTTTGCCGCAGCTTGAATTTATCCAGAGCCAACTGCTCGATCCTTGAGTGGCGACAGAGATCATTTATCTCGGCCTGATTTTTCTTTATCAAATCTTTAATCTGATTTTTTTCTTTTTTAAGAGTACCAACTTCAGTCGACAGATTTAGGATATATACATTTTGCCAGATATGAGTACAGGCAAATAAGACCAAAGCGGCCACCACCAGCGAAGAAATAAATGAACCTGACGAAAAAAGTTTTCCTTTGTTGCGTTTACCTGTTCGCCGCCGCGGTCGATATGTGCTTTTCGAACTCTTCATATTATCAGTTTAATTTCTGGGCCGCCCGTAGTCTGGCCGAACGGGCCCGGCTGTTTGAAACAACCTCTTCATCTTTGGGTCGGACAACTTTTTTGGTTAATATTTTAACTTCTGGTTTTTTGCCACAGGCACAGACCGGAAATTTATCGGGACAGATACATCCTTTGGCCCGCTCATTAAAAAATCGTTTGACAATCCGGTCTTCAAGTGAATGGTATGACAAAATCACCAATCGCCCTCCCGGCGCAAGCAGATCAAGAACCTCCGGCAGAGCTGTTGTTAATTCATCCAACTCACCATTAACTTCTATTCTGATAGCCTGGAACAGTCTTGCCAGCGTACTGTTTAAATCTTTTCCGGAAACGGAAGATTTTAATACAGCCAGCAATTTATCGGTCGTATCAATTTTTTCTTCTTGTCTTTTTTTATCAATCGCCGTAACGATCCGTCGCGCCTTCGGCTGTTCCCCATAAATGCGAAAAATCTCGAGCAACCTATCGGTAGAATATTCATTGATAACCGTTTCGGCGTTCAGACTATCATTCGCATTCATCCGCATATCAAGAGGACCATCCTTCATAAAAGAAAATCCCCGCTCTGAAGAATCGATCTGATGTGATGACACTCCCAAATCAAAAAGGACTCCATCTACTTTGTCGATCTTGTTTTCTTTGGCCACTCTGTTTATCTCGCTGAATCTGCTGTTTACAATATGTGTCTCTTGCGGAGCACCCCGTAGGTTTTCACTTGCGGCTTCTACCGCCTCATTGTCCCGATCAAATCCGAAAAGAACAGCCTCATTGGATAGGCTATCTGAGAGAATTCTTAAATGCCCACCACCACCGCAGGTCATGTCGAGATAGGTTCCATCCTGGCGAGAAATCAGATAGAACAAAACCTCTTCCGGCATCACCGGCAGATGATATAAACTACTATTCTTGCCCTCGGTTGAGATCAAATAACTTTTCCGCTACATCTTCGTAGCTTTGACCATACTGGCTGAGATATTGGCGGTACGATTCGGGGTTCCAGAATTCGATCCATCGATAAACTCCGATAGCCAAAATTTCCTTGTTTATTCCTGCATCCTGTTGAAGATGAGAGGGAATAAGTAAGCGGCCCTGACGGTCAAGGTTAATGTTTACGGCTACGGAATGAAGCAAACGGCTGAAATATCTGAAATCTTTCTGGGTAAAATTTAATTCACCGAGACGCTGCTGAATTTGTTGCCATTCACTTGTAGGGTAAAGTGCAAGACATCCGTCCAAACCTTTGGTAAGAATGAACTCATTGTCCTCTTTGGCTTGTTTTTCTGTAGGCCTTAGTTTCGATGGCAGAGAGATTCGTCCCTTCGTATCCATCAATACTGTAAACTGGCCATAGAAGCCTTCCATTGGTGTCCTCCACTTTGCACCACTTTATTCCAATTTTCTCCCCTATTAAGCTATTATTTACAAATAAAGTCAAGAAAAAAAACATATTTTTTAATATAGATAACCTGTTAAAATACAATCACTAAGAAATAAAAATATACTTTATACATCTAATATACTTGCTTATATAAAGTTCCGGATTGCTTTTGTTATCAAGCTGCTCAAAAATAAGTTTATATGAATTCCATAAAGTATGGGGCGACAACAATATATTTTGTCCAAACAATTTTTTATAATCTGCCTCCCCATTTCAATTCAAATAAAATGAAGACTGCGAGACAACAAGTTAAATAGTTTTTTCAATTTATTCCGCCTTCCTGCCCACAAGGCAAACCACTTGCAATAACACCAATTGACTCAAATTGAAACAGGAGAAGTCGGATGAAACTGAGAAAGACATCTTTTATCTTCGTTTTTTGCCTTTTGGCAGGATTATCGGCTATGGCCGATACCATTGAATTGAGCTTCTCCCCTGATTCATTGCTTCAACCCGATAACAGCCATAACTATTTATACCCAGCGACCCAGACAATAACGGTCAACCCGGAACTATCGTTGCCGGTGAAAACAGTTTATATAAATTCATCAGCCAACCTCGCTGACATTAATGTTTCGGTTGAAGAACTTAATCAATCACTTCTTGGAAAGGTAACGGAGGACCAGATAAAATTTAGCAGTTTGATAACTGCGCTTGAAGATAGACAAAAAACTTCGCCATTGCATGATATCTCAAATTTTAAAAATGTCCTATATGACAAACAGATCATCAAAAAGGGCACTCTGACTATAATTGCTCTTTCAATTTTGCCAATTACAATCGATAAAGATAATAATCTTATTTTAAATTCCAAAATATCAATTGATATTGATGCACCACAGAGCGGCACCTTTAATGAACAAAGTCTTTTTGCGGCCCTCGATAATTATGATGAGGATCATTCAAATCTTTTTTCAAGTAAAGTAGGCTCATCTGATAGCAGCATTGCAGTTCCTAAGTATGTAATTATAACCTCAGACGACCTTGCCCCCGCTTTTGAAGACTTGGTTATCTTTAAAAATGCCACTGGCATTCCGACTATCATTAAAATGACCGATTCGATTTATGCCAATTATCCCGGGATCGATAATATTGAGAAGATACGTAATTACCTGATAGATTTTTATAATAACGGCGGCGAATATGTCTTATTGGGCGGTAATGAT
>JAQBFG010000187.1:0-3637 GCA_032123495.1 Candidatus Zixiibacteriota bacterium
ATTGTTTCCCCGGCAGGTCATACCCGCAGTTGGGACAGCGGTGCAATTCCACATCAAGATCACCAAATTCCATTTGTATTGAAGAATCTAATAAATTCATTTCTTTAGGCTGACAGTTATTAACAAGGCTGGTCACCGAACCGGAAACTCCATCAACAATCAGTCGCCGCATACCCTGAGTCGAATTCGATTCAATAATATAGTATGGAAAATAAATTATTGAAGCAACCGGATGAAACAGCTTGGTTTTATTTTTTCCGAAAGCAGCCGGATTAATTTCATTGAGCCGCGCGGTTCCCTGTTCAACATTTTTAATTACCTGCTCCCACGGTCTGACCACCGGCAAACAATCAAAATCATCAGAGATACTATCCTGTGAATATGGCTCCATCCGAAGGTAACTGGCTTTCATTCCAATAGAGTGCGGAATTTCATCATCTTCAATACCGGCCGAATGGGTCATACTATAAGCACTCAGATTGATATCGGTAAGTTTATTCTCATAGGTGACATCTTGTTCGGCACCATATTCCTGCGCATAATAAACATGCCGTTCCTCAACCCGATTGCGCACCTTTAATAAAACCGCATCTACCTTCCAGTACGGCTGATATATCATTTTTATTTCAACACCTGACTCGGTCAGAGGCAGCGATCCCTTTTTTAGATACCGGTCAGCAAATGATCGAGCCTCTCTCCTTGACTTGGTGTTTTTAATAATATAAGCAGGCGGAATCTCGGGCATTTTTATTCTTAGAACTGATCCGCATGAATCACAGGTCAGAACAAAAAAGTCCGATTCCATTTCCAACCGGCTCCCGCATCCGGGACAGGTAACACCAATAAAAAAGCCGCTTTTGTTTTTATGATCTGTCATCGTCCCCTGTCTGTTTGCCGCATTCGCCACAGAATTTCGAGCCGGATATCAACTCGGCCGAACAATGTGGACAAGTTATTTTGGCATCAAGCTGATGTCCACAATGCAGACAGAAATTTGCCTCGGTCGGAAGATGCTGATTACATGACGGACAGGCATTTTGTTGCACCATCGTATGACCGCAACGGTAACAGTAACGCGACTGCTCCGGAGTATCAGTATGGCACTTGGGACAGGTCACCGTCGCCACCGCTTCTCTTTTCAGATCGGTTTGTTCAGGCTGAAAAACCTTTGTCATCATCCCCGGCATCATCATCCCGACGCCGGCTCCCATACCCAATCCGGCTCCGGCACCGGCTGGGCTTCCCGGGGCACCAAATCCTTTGGCCATACCAAATTTGAGGAATTTATCCAGATCACCGATAGCTTCAAGACCGGATCTTTGGTCAATCATCTTGGAGACTTCTTCCGGAGGAGTTATCGATGAAATATAAAAATCAACCAGTTCCAGACCATACTTTTCAAATTCCTGTTTTACCGTATCTTTGAACTCTTGGGCCATTTCAGTATAGATAGCTGGAAGTTCCAAAAGAGTATCAAGTTTTTCGCCAAGCATATCATTCATACGGGCGATTATAACATCGCGCAGGTAGTCCTGAATGTCACCGGTGGTATAACGCGACTGACGTCCCACAATGCTGTTCAGGAAAAGTATCGGATTATCAATCCTGAATGTAAAAGCACCATGACCACGAAGACGTATCAAACCAAGCTTACTATCCTTAAATGTTACCGGATGTTTCGTTCCCCATTTCAGATCGGTAAAAACTTTCTGATTTACAAAATAAGCTTCCGCACGAAACGGTGAATTAAAGCCAAATGGAAACGCCATCAGTCTGGTTAATATCGGCAAGTTCTTGGTAATCAAAGTATGGCGACCCGTAGAAAATGTATCGGCGGCATGACCATCTTTGAAAAAGATAGCTGTCTGGCTATCCCTGACTATCAACTGCGCGCCAATTTTAAAATCGGCTGATCCCTCTTGAGGAATACGATAAATCATCTCATCGCCTGAGGGATCCATCCATTCCAGGATTTCAATAAGTAAAGACATATTATTCTCCCTTAAACAGTTTTAACATATTTCTTGTACTTTCGACAAAACAACTGCCTTTCTTGAATTTGCGAGTTATTGCAAAGAAACTTATCAGGATATATACCAAGGTCTTAATTTCTTATTCATGAATATAATTTTATAATTAGTATTATTTTTGAACAGACACTGGGGGTATATCCCGCAAATATGATCGATCAATACCTAATTTCCATTGGGATTTTATCTTGACAATTTACATATAGTCCATAAATTATTGCATATAGGCAAATGATCTGATCAAAAATTTAATATGTCGGTAATATTATAGAAACAACCGGAGGAGCAATGTATAGGAACTTTACAATAATAGCTCTTTTGTTCATGGTCCTTCTAATGGGAATGGCTTCACAAGTCACCTCAAGGGATCTTTCATCACCTTCTTTTAGGCTTCAGTTATCTGATGAAGAAATCGAAATAAGGAAACAGAGAGCGCGTGAAATCAAAATGCTCAGACAAATCGATCCCGAAGGAACAAAACAGACCACTTATGAAGAATGGATTGTCGCGCAGGGATCGCCGCGACCCTTTTCGACAAAGCTTGTAATGACATCCGCGCCACTACGCGCCGACTCAAAAATCTGTGTTTTGGTCAATAGTGATCTATACCCACTGATTGAAACTTCAATCAATCAATATGTGACCGATTTAGTATCTGAAGGTTATACGGTTGAGGTCCACACGCTTATTGGCGGGACACCTCAAGATCTGCGCACATTACTCCAAAGTTTATATGCCCTCGGTATGGATGGAGCATTATTTGTTGGCGATCTGCCGATTGCCTGGTATGAAGTAAATTGCTCATGGGATGCCCGAGACAACGAACAATTCCCCTGTGATTACTATTATATGGACCTCGACGGCATTTTCTCTGATAATGATAGCGACGGAAAGTTTGACGATCATACCGGTGATATTAATCCTGAAATTTATGTTGGACGCCTGACTGCCTCGCCGCTAACCTACAATGGTGACAACGAAGTCGATCTGATAAATAATTATTTTTACAAAAATCATCAGTTTCGTACCGGAGGTCTCATAACCAACACCAGGGCATTGGTTTTTATCGATGATGACTGGGAGTATGATGGAGAATATATTGATGATTGTCTGGAATATATTTATTGCCAATCAAATATGATAAACGACCCACCAACAACAATCGCCGCCAACTATATAAATGAATTAAAATCTGATTATGAATTTGTTCATGTCGCAGTTCACTCAAATTTTGCCGGTCATTTTTTTGATGGGCCCAGTGGGGGCGGAAGCCTCTTGTATTCTGAACTGTGTAATCTGAATCCCCCCGGCATTTTTTACAACCTGTTTGCCTGTTCCAATTGTCGCTTTGTTGAATCAAATTATATGGGTGGCTGGTACATTTTCAATGAATCTTATGGTCTTGCCGCCGTTGGAGCCGCCAAAACAGGTTCGATGTTAAATTTTGATCAGTTTTATTACCCAATGGGGCAGGGTGCCACCATCGGTGAGGCTTTTTATTTATGGTGGGATGAAATGGCCATATGGGGAATGGATAATTATGAAATCTGCTGGTATTATGGAAATACATTATTAGGTGATCCTACTCTTAAGCCGCGTGATCGTAG
>JAQBFG010000188.1:0-2554 GCA_032123495.1 Candidatus Zixiibacteriota bacterium
TCATCCTCGCGATATTAAGGGTCTTGAAGAACGGCTTCTTTCCCGATTTTCATCCGGCCTTGTGGCTGACCTTCAGCCTCCTGATCTCGAAACAAGAATTGCCATATTGAGAAAGAGAACTGAACAGGAGGATGCATCGATTCCTGAGGACGTACTGTATTATATTTCTGATAATGTTACCAAAAATATTCGCGAGCTGGAAGGGTCCCTCACGCGCCTTTTAGCCTATTCATCTCTTGAAAGGAAAGAGATTGATTTGGAATTCGCGATTAGAATACTTGGCAAAGAGATTGCCCGTCCCAAGGTTGAATTGACAATACCGCAAATTCAGAAGAAAACAGCGGAATTTTTCCAGATTGAGCCGGAAATGATGACCGCTAAAAAGAAAACATCACGGATTGCGCTGGCTCGCCAAGTGGCAATGTATTTGGTTCGAAATTATACGGCATTTTCTTTAAAATCTATCGGTGAAGCTTTTGGGGGCCGAGATCACACGACTGTGATTCATGCTTGCGATACTGTTGCAAAGAAGATAAAAACAGATAGCGAATTAAAGGAAAAAGTTGAAAATTTGGCCGCCGCCTTACAATATTAAATGTGTTGATAAAATGTGGTTAAAACTCGTGATGGTTTGTGAGTAATATTATTATGTGGAAAAGGAATCAATCTATAAAACATTTGTTGACATTTTATCATCAAACAAACTATTTTTTTGAAGTTACTAAACTGTTAAGAATAAATGGCTTTGATGCAGAAAAGAACAATTGCTAACATTTTAACATTGCTTATTATTACTATTAAATAAAGATATACAGAAATTATAATATAAAAAGATGTTAAAAACTTCCAAGGAGCTGATAAATGAAGTTTAATTTGTCGAAATCAAAACTGAGCGGATATCTTCAATCTGTACTGCAGGTGGTTCCCTCTAAATCGACTCTGCCTATTCTGTCAAATGTATTATTTGAAGCTCTCGATAATAAGTTAAAAATTTCGGCGACTGATCTCGAAGTTTCTATTACAGCTACTTTTGAATGCAATGTGTCAAAAGACGGTACGGCTGTGCTTCCCGCCAGAATACTTTTTGATATTATAAGAGAGCTTCCCGAATCAGAAATTTCATTTGAAGGCACTCATAGCCGGGTAGAAATCAAGGTTCCTAACGGTTCCTATAAAATAGCCTGTGCCTCACCAGATGATTTTCCTAAACTTCCGGTAATTAACACTAAAAAACAGATAAAAATTGCCGGCCATGACCTTTCAAAAATGATCAATCGTACTACCTTCGCTTGTTCGGTTGATGAAACCCGTCCGGCTCTAAACGGTGTTTTATGGTCAACCAAAACAGATCTTATGTGCATGGTTGCGACTGATGGACATCGTCTAGCAAAAGTATCTATTGAAAATAAAAAACTTAAAGGCGTTTCAGAAGATATTATTATTCCGCCTAAAGTTTTGAATTTAATATCAAAATTTATTGGTGATAAAGATTGCGAAGTTGGAATAATTTTTGGAGAGAATAATATCATCTTCAATTTGGAAGATATCATTTTAACTTCTCGATTAATCGAAGGTCCGTATCCGAATTATGATCAGGTGATACCTGCGGCCAGTGATAAAAAAATGATTATTGACAAAAACGAATTAGGCGGTGCGGTTAGAAGAATATCAATTCTGTCAAATTCCCTGACTCATCAGGTTAAGTTTGGTGTTAAGAATAATTCTGTGTCTATTTCCACCACCAATGCCGATGTCGGCGGCGAGGGCAAGGAAACGGTGCGCTGTGACTACAGCGGTGATGCGCTCGAATTGGGCTACAACGCCAATTATATTGCCGATGTGCTCAATAAGATGGAAGGCGAGGAGATAGTTTTCGAATTGACCAATCAGGTCTCAGCCGGGATTATTTATTCCTCTGAAAGATCAAAAGACGAATTCCTTTGCCTGATTATGCCGTTGAGATTGGCCGAATAATAAATTTGCACGATAAAATAAATTAAGGAGGTCTGAAGCGGCCTCCTTTTTTATCGAATATAAATTGTACTATGATAATAAATAATCTTCAAATCGAGAACTTCCGGAATTTTGAAAAAATAAATCTCGAATTTTCAGACTCCATAAATATATTTTACGGTAAAAACGGAAGCGGGAAGACTAATATATTAGAAGCTATATTTGTCATACTATTAACTCGATCACTCCGCGGTGCCGCCGATACAATCATGGTTAATGATAACACCGACGTTTATCGGCTTGAAGGCGAAATAGTCGTCGATGAGAAGAAACATCAGATTGCTTTGGCTTATCAAAAAAGCAATCGAAAAAAAATAGAGATTGATCGTGTCCCCTCCAAACCGAGTGAACTATTTGAGTTTTGTTCAGCTGTATCCGGCTCCCCGGTTGATATTGAAATACTATCAGGTTCACCGTCAAAACGAAGAGATTTCATAAATATTTATTTATCACAAGCTTCGGGCAGGTACTTATCCGATTTAAGTGACTATCAGAAAGTTCTCGCTCAGAAAAACGCTTTCTTAAAACAAAACCGTAATGG
>JAQBFG010000189.1:0-13116 GCA_032123495.1 Candidatus Zixiibacteriota bacterium
ATTGAATCAAATGTCTTTTCCCACTGGTTTGACATTTTTCTTATTTTACGTTCGGCTTCACGTCGCCCGGTGACATCCCTGAAGAAAATAATACTGCATAATATTCCATCAATTTCAGCAACCGAGCCGCTGGCATCTAAGTAAATCAGATCTCCATTTTTTCTTAAGACAGGAATATTATCTGCATATTTAATTTCACCTCGAGCGTGAGCCTCAAACTTCTTCATAACCGACTCAATATCTTCTTTTCGAAGAAATTCGGTTAAGTTGAGGCCTATTAATTCATGTTCTTCATATCCTGTTAAATTGCAGTGGACCTGATTGGCAAATTTGATTGCTTTTGTCTCTAGATCCGTTATTAAAATACCATCATTACTTGTTTCAAAAAAAGTTCTATATTTCTGTTCACTTTCTTTTAATTCCGCATCCGCCCGTTTTCTTTCACTTATTTCATTTCCATAAATAAACCAGGACATTGTTTTTTCATTTTTTAGAATACTAAAAATAAATACTCTATCATTTATTTCCTGTTCTATTTTAATTATTTTTCTCTCATATAATTCATCATTATCAAATTTGCGCAGTTCCGGAAGTATATTGGCGACCGACTCACCCAATAGATTACCTTTAATCAACTCGATTGCGGCGGGATTAAATCTGCTGATAGTGCCATCATAGTCTGCCTGCAGCACCGGGGCGGGATTATTACTAAAAAAGTCGGCCTGTTTTTGAAGATCACTTTCAATGAGTTTTCTGTTCTCGATTTCTTCGTATAGAAATTGTTTTGCCGAGTTCAACTTCAATTCGATTTTCCTCAGAAATATATTGAATAATATTAAAAAGAGAAAACCTATTGCTAAGGCAATAACAGAAAGAATAATAGTCGTACGGTGCAATGCGGCGATCGATATCGTAATATCTTTTACGGTAATAACCTTGCCAATCTGCCGATTGCCAGCATCAACAAGAGGATTCGATCCGATCAAATGATCTTTGCCAATGAACAAATTTTTTAAAACAAATGATTCATCATCTTTTTGATTCTGATAATAATCGTCGATAAGATTTGATGGAATATTTTTTAAAGCTTGATCAACTATAACAAAATCTTCAAACATATCCCAATCCCCAGCGAGGCCAAGCATTTTCAGGCCTTCTTCCCAGTTTTCCCGATTAAGATACTCCTTACCTATGGCAAAATACGAGATTAATCCGGTAATTTCTGAAATCTCTGTTTTAATACTCCCCATCTCTACACCAAGCTCAATATAGCCGGTCAGTATATTATTGATTTTCCAGGGATGAACTACTCTTAGTGTCAAATTACCGTATTTCCCCAGTTCCACTCCATACGAAGGTAAACCGCTTTCCTGAGCTCCCGCCAGTGTAAAGCGTGGAATGGTGTCTCCGAATTTCTCCGGATTATGCGCTCTGAGAAAACATACTTCGTCTGTATCAATAAAATAGAAATGGGTTATATCATATTTTTTGCAAAGATCTTTAAAAATCGGTTCGCAGTATTTATAAAGTAATTCTCTGTTTTGTTTTGGCCATAAATTTTGAATATTGGGATCGGTTTTGATCAACTCCATCAGACCAGACATTAGTTGGGCATCTTCATCAAGTTCCGTATAATGCAAACTTTGAACCGTCTCCAAATCATTTTTAAATTCAGTTTCATACTGGTTGGATTGCCATAAATAGTTACCAATGATTACGACCGCCAGTATCAAAAAAATGGAAACGGAAACCAATCCAAGAATCGGCCTTTTAATTTTTTCGTATTTTGCCGCTGCGATTTTCATATTTTCAATTTTTGACTTTACCCACAATAATTATATTGTGTTATCACCCTTTGTTGAACAGCTCTATACACTTTCCTATTGGCGGCCATGGGGGAAGTATTTTCTCAAAGCCAATAATTTTCACTATTTTTATTATATTCGGCATATTTGTATAAAAGCTAAGCGGTTAGGAGTAATTTCAGCGGTAATCTCAAACTCATTTATTTGAAATTTTTATTATTGAAACAAATCATAAATAATCCAAAATCATTGCGCTAAATAATTGTAAAATAATTCTTGACAGAGTCGATAATACTTGTATATTCATAACTAACTATTTAGTTTAACTGTTTAGTTAGTATAAGACTTAAATTGATGTAACTTATGAATAAGAATAGAGATAGAAAAAACAGCGCCAACCTTATTATTGAAGCGGCAATCGAAGAATTCAGCCAGTTTGGGCTTGCCGGAGCCAGAATTGACAGAATTGCCAAACAGGCCGGCGTGAATAAGGCGATGATCTATTATCATTTTCGATCCAAGGAGATGTTATACCAGACAATTATTGAGCAATTTGTTGGCAAACTCAGGCATTTTTTTAAAGAAAGAATTGTCCTGCTTGATAACCCCGAAGAAATCTTCTTAAATCTTTCCGAATTCTATAATTCACATTTTGCCAATCCGGTCTTTATTCCCATCTTACTTCGCGAAATTGCCAGCGGCGGAGAAATGATTAAAAAAACATTTGCTGAGTTCATCGCCGAAGGACCGGCGCATAAATTAAAATCGGTTATTGAAAGTTCAGTAGAGCAAGGCATATTTAGAAATATAAATAGTCAGCAGGTGATTGCTTCATTTATCGGAATGAACCTTTTTTACCTGATAATGTCACCACTGGTAAATAATATTTTGGAGATAAAAGATGAAAAAGATTTTAGAGAAAAAAGACCGGAGGCGATTGCTGATCTGTTTTTCAACGGCATCAAGGTCAAATAGGTTTATTATGGCTTTCTACCTAATTACAATTATGCTGACTTTGATTACGGCAGGATCGATTAAGGCCGATTCATTTTTGACTCTAACCGAAGCAATTAAAATGGCCCAGGACCATTCGTTTGCCGTACAAGCTTCCGGTTACCGTTTCAAAGCTGCTGAGTTTGATTATAACTCGATTAATGCCGAACGATATCCGTCTCTTTCCTTTAACGCCTCTGGATTTTATATCAACAAGCTTCAATCAATCGATGCTCTTCCGGTAAAAATGGAGATAGGATCACACGAAAACTATCAGGCTGATTTCAATTTATCGTTTCCAATTTATACCGGAGGCAAATTAAGCGGATTAATCGGAGCCGCCAAAGCAGCTTCTGAAGCCGGATCGTATGAATATGAAACGCAAAAAATAGCGATTGCTTTTCAGAGCCGCCGGGCTTGGCTCAATTTGAGTATGAGGCAAAGATTAGTCAATTCTGCGCAGTCATCGCTGGATAGAATCAAAATTATAAAAGATAACATAAATAATCTGTATCAAAACGGTCTGGCCGACTCGGTTGATATTCTTGAAACCGAACTTGCTTATGAAAACGGCCACGAGCAACTGCTTCAGATGGAAAATGAACTTCGCAATGCCTCAACCGCACTGGCGGTTTTGATCGGCATCTGTTCCAAGGAAGTAATCGAGCTTCCGCCTGATATTCCAACACCGGATAGTTCCATATTATATTATCAGGATTTACTTGTGGATACCGATTCAATTTCTCGACCGGAGCTAAAAAAGATATTAAGTCAGATTAAATCGGCCAAGCAGTTGGTGAAAATAAAAAACGCCGCATACTTACCCAGATTAACGGGTTTTGGTCGGTACTCAATTGGTAAACCGAATCGTGATATGTTCGACGCCGAGTGGAACGATTATTTTTCGGTTGGATTGTCTTTGAATTGGGAATTCAATTTTGGCGGGAAAACAAACAACAATGTTGCTTCCTCCAAACAGCAGCTTTTATCGGCTCGAACAAATTATCTTGCTGTCGAAGAAAAATTGATGCTTGAGGCTGAAACATCGCTGGAAAATATACTCTCGTCTTACAAATTGTATGAATCATCAAAAAGAAAACAGAACATAACCGGTAACAAGTTTCGGCTGGCTAAAGAAAAACAGCAGGCAGGGGGATTAACGGTGAATCGTCTGCTCGAGATTGAATCAGAATATTCGGCCGCCGAGCAGATCTATTTTGTATCGCAATTAAAATATTATATGGACGAATCTTATTTTTTGTATGCTATTGGCTCAGATAAAATTTACGGAGGTTTCTAAAATGAACTGTTTTCTTTTAAGATACGGCTGGCCAATATTACTGTTGGTTATGGTATCATGCGGTGGCAACAATTCCGCGCCGGGTGGTTCGGGATTAATTGAGGCAACCGAGGTAATTATCTCGGCCAAGGCTGCCGGACATATTGAGCAGCTATTTCTAAAAGAGGGCGACATTGCACTGTTAAATGACACGGTCGCCATGATAGACACAATCACAATCCGGTTACAGCTTAACCAGACCGAAGCCTTAAGATTGTCAGCCGAGACCCAGTTGGAAATCGCCGGAATAAATATCGAACAGGTACATCTTAATTTATCGCTAGTCAAAAAGGAATTTGAGCGCGCCAAAAATTTGATCAAAACCGGTTCGGTCAATCAACAGCAGTATGATCAATCAGAAACAGCCTATAATCAGGCTGTCCTGTCAAAAAAGCAGGCAGAAGCGGCAAAAAGATCGGCCGAGGCGAATCTTCAAAAAATATTGGCCGAGATCGCAATACTCACGCGACGGTTTAATGATTGTTTTCCACTGGCTCCCAGCAAGGGAGTTGTTACCGACAAATTTGTCGAGGTCGGTGAATTGGTAAATATCGGTGCGCCACTTATAAAAATTGCCGACCTTGATACGGTTTTGGTGAAAGTATATCTGCCGGCTTCGGATTTGACCCAAATAAAACTGGGTGATAAAGCTGAGATCGACCCTGAAGACGGTTCAAGTCAACCATTAACTGGTACAATAATCTGGATATCTTCGGAGGCTGAGTTCACCCCAAAGAATGTCCAGACAAAAGAAGCGCGGGCAAATTTGGTCTATGCCGTAAAAATATCGATACCGAACCTTCAACAGGTTTTAAAAATAGGAATGCCGGTTTCGGTTAAAATATTATGACTCTGGTTCAAATAAGTAATCTTGACAAATCATACGGTCAACATAAGGCTGTTTCCAATTTTTCTCTCAGTGCCAACCAGGGTGAACTGCTCGCTGTGGCCGGTCCAGACGGAGCGGGAAAAACAACCATCTTTCGGACCGTTTGCGGATTGCTGGAATATGATAACGGTACAATAAATCTGGCCGGATTTGATATCGACAAAGAGTTTGATAAAATAAAACCTCTACTTGGATATATGCCGCAAAATTTTTCGCTTTACCCCGATTTATCAGTAGAGGAAAATCTTTATTTTTATGCCGGACTGTTTGGGATGAAGAAAAATGAATACGAGCAGAAAAAAGAACGATTGTATCAATTTTCGGGATTAGGTCCGTTTGCCAAACGTCGCGCTGGAAAACTATCCGGCGGGATGAAACAAAAACTGGCTCTCAGCTGCAATCTTATCCATGATCCCAAAATATTGATTTTAGACGAACCGACAACCGGAGTCGATCCGGTTTCTCGTCGCCAGTTTTGGGATATCCTCAAAACACTAAAACAGGACGGCTCGACCATAATCGTATCAACTCCGTACATGGATGAAGTAGCGCTTGCTGATCGTGCTATTTTTGTTCACAATGGCCAGAAACTTATCGAAGGTAAACCGGATGAGCTGCTTAGCCATTTTAATAGTGCAATTTATAAGATCAAAGCTGTTCCCTCATCTGGAATTATGGAGCAACTTAATCAAATCGAAGGGATAACATCACGTCGCTTTGGTTCATCGATACATCTGTACACTGACCCGCAACAAAATATGGAAGTGCACTATAACAGGTTATCCCAACTTGGCATAAGTTCAGAATCAATAACACCAATTAAGCCGGAACTTGAAGATCTGTTTATTCAACTGATGGAGAAATCCGATGCCTGATGCGGTGACCATAGAAAAATTAACCAAAAAGTTTGGCGATTTTACGGCCGTTGATCAAATCAGCCTGACCGTTGGTGAAGGTGAAGTATTCGGTTTTCTCGGGGCCAATGGTGCCGGTAAAACAACCGCGATTCGCATGCTGTGCGGCCTGCTTTTGCCGACTTCCGGAATTGGAACTGTCGGTGGATTTGATATTTATCGAGATAATGAAAGTATTAAAAAGTCAATTGGATATATGTCGCAAAAATTTTCCTTGTATGGTGATCTCACCGCCTATGAAAATCTTTGGTTCTACGGTTCTGTTTATCGACTCAATAAAAAAACATTAAAAGACCGAATTGATGAACTATCTGAAGAATTAGGTTTACAGGAATTCCTAAACAGGCTGGCCGGAAACCTTCCACTCGGTTGGCGGCAGCGGCTTGCTCTGGCAACCTCGGTTTTACATCGCCCGAAAATTCTCTTTCTTGATGAACCAACCGGCGGGGTCGATCCCGTTTTCAGGCGGCGTTTCTGGGGAATGCTTTATGATCTTGCTGATAAGGGAACAACGCTGTTTGTGACGACGCACTACATGGATGAAGCTGAGTATTGTCATCGGATATCTATTATGCATCATGGCCGCATCATTGAATTGGGTAATCCTTCGGATCTAATACAAAAATATCAGCAGCCAAATCTGGAAGAGCTGTTTGTGCAGCTGATATCAAAAAAGAGCGAGAAAGCAGCCGATGTTTAAAATTAAATTTATCGCTCAAAAAGAATTATGGCATATCCTTCGCGATCCCCGCTCACTGATCATCGCCATTTTGATGCCGATTGTTATGACCCTGCTGTATGGTTACGCCATCAATCTTGATATTAAAAATATAAAGCTGGCTGTAATTGATTTTGATAAGACTTCGGCCTCAAGCGATCTGATGGGACGGCTTTATAACTCGGGATATTTTTCCGAAGTGACCGATCCGGTCAGCATCAATGACCCTGAAATGATTCTAAAAAAAGGTCAGGCAAACGCCGTTCTTATTATCAGACCTGGTTTGAGTGAAGCAATACAAAAATTAAAAAGTATGCAGAACATGACTTCCATTTCTGTTGATAATTATGAGTTAGGATTAATTGTTGATGGTTCCGACGCCAATATGGCCGCCGCCGCCGGAAGCTATTCCAGCATTGTTGTTTCGCAGGTCATAAAGGATAATCTACCGCTCGGATTTGAAATGCCCGGTATTAGAATATCAAGGCAGGTGTTTTATAATCCTGATTTGAAATCGTCACACTTTTTTGTCCCCGGTTTGATTGCCATTATTTTGATGATGATCTCCGCTTTGTTGACCTCAGTTACTATCGCCCGCGAAAAAGAGAGTGGGACGATGGAACAGCTTTTAACCACGCCAATCACACCGCGCCAGATTATTATCGGTAAAACTTTGCCATATATCGGGCTGGCTATACTTGACGGTTTTCTTGTTTTAGGATTTGGTGTTTTTCATTTTGGCGTTCCATTTATCGGATCCACATTACTGCTGTTTGTCTTTGGTGTTATCTATGTGATCGCGGCCCTGGCGATAGGAATATTTATTTCTACGATTGTTAAGACACAGCAATTGGCAATGATGGGCGCGATGATGGTAACGGTGCTTCCCTCGGTGATGTTATCAGGATTCATTTTTGAAATTAAAAACATGCCCTTGGTTCTTCAGATCATTACTCATATTGTCCCGGCCAGATATTTTTTATTGATAGTCCGCGGTATCATGTTGAAAGGTTCCGGTATTGAATTGCTCTGGGTGGAAGCAGCTTTTCTGATTGCATTATCAATTGTGTTGTTGTCGGTTGCAACCAAACTATTTAAGCTGAGGGTCAGTTAGTCATGATACAAACTATCCTCGCTTTAATGAAAAAAGAGCTCTATCAGGTAATCCGCGATCGTAATATGCTTCGTTTAATATTTGTCATGCCAATGGTACAACTTTTAGTGCTTGGTTATGCTATCAACACCGACGTAAAAAAAATTGACACTGCCGTTTATGATTTTGATCGAAGCAGTTTGTCCCGGGAATATATTAAAGCCAAAACCGCGGGTGACTATTTTGTGATTTCATCGGAGAAACCGCCGGTTCTTGATGTCGAACGCGGCTTTAAAGAAAATCTGTACACTGCCGCCTTGATTATCCCAAACGATTTTTCCGAAAAATTCACCAGGAAAAAACCGGTAAAGGTCGGACTGCTGATCGACGGCAGCAATGCCAATTCGGCTTCGATCACTTCCGGGTATGCCGAGATGATAGCAATGCAGTTTAACCGCCGACAATTGGATCTTCCCGAACCGATTGTTATGCGGCAGCAGATGCTTTATAATCCGGAGTCGGAATCTATCTATTTTATGGTACCGGGGATAGTAGCGGTTCTTATTACCATGATTACTGCTATGCTCTCCTCGATGGCAATTGTGCGCGAACGGGAGATCGGGACATTGGAACAGTTGATGGTAACACCGATCACGGTTCCGGCGTTGATTATTGGAAAAACTATTCCGTTTGCAATTTTGGGTTTTCTTGAAATGTCAATTGCACTATTGTTTGGTGTCTTATGGTTCGGGATTCCGTTCGCCGGGTCGTGGCTTTTGTTGTATGGCCTGACTTTTATCTATCTGTTTACAACATTGGGAGTGGGACTGTTTATTTCGACTGTTACAAAAACCCAGCAGCAGGCGATGTTTTTTACATGGTTTTTTTCTATCTTTGCAATATTGACATCCGGCTTTTTTGCGCCGATTGCAAATATGCCGGAGGCGGTGCAATATATAACCTATCTAAATCCGCTTCGGTATTATATGATTATCGTGCGTGCGATCATGATGAAGGGTGCAACTGTTGAGGCCTTATATCCCGAAATAATTGCGATGATTATTTTCGGCATATTAATTTTCTCTTCATCATGGTTGAGATACTCAAAACGAGTGAGTTAATATTGTAGGTCTAATTCCCAAATGGTTTCGATAAAATAAAGACTGGACATATTATAAATAATATTTTAATATTAAAACAATATTAGATGGAAATAAGTTAAATATCAATGAAACCATATTCTTTTAATGGCAGTAATATTAATAAACACAATCTGATAATTAATCCATTATTTATACTTGCTCTTTTTCTACTAATTGCAAATGACTTTTATTTGAAAGCAAATTACCCATCTTGGATCACCGGAAAACTTAGTGATTTTACTGGAATCTATATTTTTTCTATATTTTTTGGATATTTACTATTGTCAAAATTGCGATCCATTAAGTCTTTAGTAATATATCTTATAACTATTTCATTTGTTTTCACCATATGGAAGATCGGTCCGATAACCGAAATTTTTGAACCATTGTTTATTAAAACCGGCCTGCCAATGCCGTATAAAACAACTGATCCAACAGATTTGTTCTGCTTACCAGTATTACTGTTCTCTTTTCTCCAATTGAAAAAGCATATGGGTCATGGATATTATGAAATACATAAAGGATTGATTAAAAAGCTATCGCTGATATCTTTACTAATTTTATCCACATTCTCAATTATGGCGACGTCTCCATTACCAACAAAAGTAATTAATGTAAATGAAAGTATCCAGGCACCTTCAAGTTTGTCTAAGCCTCAATTCTTGTTTAAAATTCAAGAAATTCTGTATCAAAATGGGTTTTCGCTTAACACCTCTCGACATAAATTTGAAGAACAATATTACATAGAGTTTAATTATAATTCCAAAAGGGCGAAAGAATTTTTTGGCATAGAAAATAACCCAAAATGTCGCTTCAGGGGTGAAATGCGAATTTATATAAATGAAGAAGTTGGCAAATTTGAAATAGCGGCAATTAGGATAGAATATTATAACAGACAGTATAATGAGGAAAATATTAATAGTATTGTATTGGACCAGTTGATAAATCCTTTGAAGACCGAATTTAAAAAATGAAGATTTCGTTGATATATATACTAATCACTGTATCTATAATTTCAATTAATTCGTCTTTTGCAAAGGAAAAGGAAATTGAATTAGTAGAACCATTTTTCAATTCATTTCCATTCGGTATCAACTATACGCTTATGGAGACAAAAGATCATCCCTATAGCGGCAATTGGACTTATTTGACGCTAAAGAGAATCAATGAAAATGAAGCACAAAATAACGTATCAGATTATCTCATGATTGAATCGCATTATAATGTTGACGGAAAATCCATATTTTATTATGCTGAAAATTCAGATTATTCGGGAAATGCGTCCATTTACTTGCACCCAAATAGTGATACAATTAGATTTTATTCTACCGGCAAGTCGACTCTATCATCAAATGATAGTCTTTTGTATTTTTCTCCAGTTTTTAAAAAATATGCCAACCTCATTAATAATTACAATAAGACAAAATCAAAATATGATTTAATGATGTTGGGCATTAAGTTTGAGCTTTCAGCGTTTGTTATTTATAGTGGTGCCACCACATTATTATTAACATCCTCAAAAAAGAGTGAAAGAGAGATTGGCTTTCTTTTGGTGGGAATTGGAATATATGCCGTGATATACGATATAATTGAATATAAAAAATTAGCTCCCGAACGCAAAAGATATCGTGACGCCAGAAATGAACTCTTAAATTGGGACGAGTCAAAAACAATAAATGTTGCTGATTCGCTATATTCAAACTCTCAATAATTTTATTGCGTACAGATTAATCATCCAACCAACTCTAAATCAACTTTCGCTTTTTCCACGCCGTTGACGATGATCGCCATTTGATGTTTACCGGCGTAATGTTTACGGGTGGATAGATTGGCGAATGAGTGTTTTTTGGATAAATTATATTCGCCCGTATCATAATATTTCTCTGAAATCTTAAATACTTTTTTTGAAAACTTATTATTCGCTTTGGCAAAAGTGACAGCATACTCAAGCCGGATTTTACATTTCTTTTTTCCACCAACTTTTAGCGTATAATTACATTCAGCCTTTTCGCCGATTTTTATTTTGTTTTTACTTAATGAAAGATTTTTAACACTGATATTTTTCGGGTCACCAAAACCGAATAGTATCATCGCTTTGCTATTGCCAGCTTTTAACAATGTCCGGCAGGCATGTTTCACTATCCAGTTGGTATCTTCTGATTTACCATACCATTGCTTTGCTATTTTGAGCGCCAGATTTGGGTGATCTTTGGATATATCATTTAAGTTATTGGCGACCGACCGCCGCACAAATTCTGATTCATCGTCTTTTAATATCTCAAGAATCGGCAATATCAACGCTGGGTCTTTTTTTAGATTAGGCAGCGCCATCGCCCACGGCAGACGCGGGCGGCATCCTTCGGAAGCGAACCGCCGGACATTTTTGTCTTTGTCTTTGGCCAGCTTTTTCATATAGGCCATCGTTCTTCTTTCATTTTTTTCATCTTTATTAATAAACGGACGAATTGCAAACTCTGAGGTTGAATATTTGGTAAAAATTGCCAGAGCCTCAAGTGACTCATCCCAAAAATCTATCCCATATTTTTCTACAAAATCAGGCAGACAAATCGCCTCGAATCCTTTGACTTTTGGCGTCGCCTTAACTAATATGCTTAATGCTTTTTTATATGAATCGGGCAAAACCGGTTTCAGGCATTCGGTTACATGGTGCATTTTTGCCATCAGTTCTAATTTACTATAATTTTTATTGAAAACTGATTTGACAAATTTCTTTTTATCGAATTTTGAATAATGTTTTATTAGTACTTCGGCGAATTTTGTCACCGATTGTTTTGTGAAATAGTGATCTTTAAGTTTCTCAGGCATAAAACACTCCGGAATTATTCATAAAATTATTTAACCGGCACAAGATATATTATGCCACAATTATTTACAATCACATTTGCTATTTGCACAAGCAATATTTCAGAATCTGAGCCAAAGATAGAAAATTTAATTATTTTTGTATCGCTTTTATTATGGTTTCGCGGGCACTTTTCTGGTTGGTATTAACCAGCGATTCGGTAATCGTCGCTTGGGGTTGTTTTAATATGGCCCGTTGCTGAATTGCCTGAGTTAATGGTTTTAAAGATAAGCTGTCCTTTTTGATTGCTTCAATCCGCCTTTTTAGTTGTTCCTGGGGCTCACCCATACTATCTGTTTGAGAATTAGTCTGATTTTCCCCTGCCAATTGTTCCACAAAAATGGCATTACCTCTTGTGCTATTATCAAGTCTCATTAGAACCTCCCTGACAATATTTTGCCAGTTAAATATTTATATTTTTCAAACTGTAGGAAAGGAGAAAACTATCCGACGGATAAATAACTCCTTTGTCTTGAATAATGCAGTTATATAATATTTAATTAATTACCGCCTGTCAAAGATAAATTATAAATTTTAGTGTAACCTGTTCTCTTTCATACCTGTCCAACCAGTGGCACCGGTTCGACAAATGGACTTATTTCGTTATATTATTTATTTTTAACAATAACATCTTCATCGAAATGGGTTCCCTCCTTCGAAGGACAGGCGTTCCGTTTTTTTTGATTTTAGACTATCAATTTGATGTTGATTTTTCCAGTGCATGATAAGAGCCTTTAATAAAAATACTCAATCTTTTAGTTTACCCGTTATTGATACGGGTTATCAAAAATTAAATGTAAATTAGTGGGGAAATAGTAATAAACGCCTGGGTATTACATTATTTATTAAAACAAACACCTGTTTGTTTATTGAAGAGGAAGGCTTTGCTCGGTTTGATGCTGAAAGTGATTTTATCACCTGTCATATATTTGGCCGGTTCGGTGCTTATTGTAAGAAAAAATTCTGAATACTTAATTGTCAAAAGGCTCCGGTCACCAAGATACTCAACTGAAGTTATTTTTCCCTGCAATTTGCTGTCGTTATCGATAAAAATATCTTCCGGCCTGATACCGATTGTCACTTCGCGGGAGTTATAATCGGATGGCAGAAAAATAGTTGAGAGATTAAACGGTTTGATGGTACCATTACTTACAAAACCATCGAGAATATTAATTTTCGGTGTCCCGACAAACGAGGCGACAAAAATATCGGCCGGTTTATTGTATATCTGTTCCACCGTGCCTATCTGTCTGATTTTACCCTTATCAATAACAATCAGACGATCAGCCATTGTTAACGCCTCGGTTTGATCATGGGTGACATAAACAGTGGTAGTACCAAGTTGGCGCTGTATCTCGAC
>JAQBFG010000190.1:0-23585 GCA_032123495.1 Candidatus Zixiibacteriota bacterium
GCCTACTTTTATTTTCATCTCCCATAAAAATAGGCATACCTCGCCATCTAAGCGAGCCCTAAATATATACAGCGCAATACCTCTGTCAAGCGATATTTCAGCCTAAATCATAAAAAATCAATAAAAATAGCATATTTATTCTTTATATTTTTCTATTCCTTTTTCAAATCTCAATGCTATTAAATTCCCCAAATATTGAGACTCCCCCTCATTTCAAACAGTCCTTAACCTTTTACTCTTCGGTCGGTTATAACATTTCTTTAACAAAATGTTCAAATTTTAAACAGATTTTATGGCTTTTCCACAATTTTGAATTAAAAATTAAAGTAATATATATCATTTTATTGATCGGTCAAAATAATATAGACAAATTATTGGTAATAGCCGCAGTTATGGTTTCCTATTGACTTATATCGAATATGAGTTATACTTAGAAAACAATGCCTTAGTGGACATTATTTATTCAATAATCAAGTTTCATAAGCTAAGGAGCAGAATCAACTTATTGTAAGAATTCGATTTTATTTCGAGCACAATAGAATCAAAATTTCTGGGAGAATATCAAATGGGACTTCTTTTAAAGACACTTATAATTTTAACCGCCTTTCTGGCTTCAACCGCTTTGGCAATCGGACCAATCTTCGATGCCCGTATGGATTTTCAAGCATCCAATCAAATATGGAAAATAGTCGCTGATGATTTCAACGATGATGGCATTTTAGATATTGTCACTTCTCATGTCCAGCCATATGGCACGGTTTCAATGAATATTGGTAATGGGGATGGAACCTTTGCAAGAACAAACGCCTGGATGCCAATTGGTCTTCAATGTTACTTTCTGACTTCAGCCGATTTAAATAATGATGGCTACCCCGATTTGGCAGGAATCATCAAACCGGCCGCCCAAAGTCAGCTGGCTATATATTTAAACGATGGACATGGCACCTTTTATGGTGCTGTCGCCGGAGATACGACCTACCCCTGGACCCAGACGATCAGCAGCTATTACGACCTGGATGTTCTCGATGTCAATAATGATGGTTACATTGATGTCATCTACTCTAGCGCATTAATTAACGTAATGTATAACAATGGCAATGGAACCTTTAACACGACCCCGGTTGCAATCACTGAAGGTTTAACGGCTATCGACTTTAAAAGCGCCGATATCAATCATGACGAATATATGGATATTGTATGCTATGGCCTCTATTACCTGTCCGAGACCACCTATGACACGGCCATGTGTACATATATTAATAATGGTGACGGCTCATTTCAGTCGGCTGTAAAAACACAAGTAACATTCGGACAAATTATTTCTCCTGACGCAGGATATGGCGGTTTTAAACTGGCCGATATGAATGATGATGATGAACTTGATGTGGTCCTTTTGGATGAAAACCGCACGATCATGATTTTACTCGGCGATGGAGCAGGATCATTTACCATTATGACAGGCCCTCAATTCGATGATGGCATTTGCTACGATGTCGCAGACATTGATGGCGACGGCTTGTCCGACGTCGTAGTTTGCGACGGAACTTATACCCAGGTCTGTATCAATAATGGCGATGGCACAGTCCAGACCCCGATTAAATATTATAATTTACCAAGTAGCAAAAATTTTATCGCCGTTGATTTAAACAACGATGGTGCCGCTGATATTGCAGGGGGAAGCTGGCCCGGTAATCTCCTCTCGGTAATACTTAACCATGGCGATGGCTCTTTTGCTGAGTTGGAAAAGATTCAGATGGACAAATCTTTAATTGACGTAACTACTGGTGATTTCAACAATGACAATCATCTCGATTTCGCCGGCCTTACTATTATCGATGGTCCGGAAACTGTTATTAGTGTGAGACTCGGAGATGGCACCGGCAATTTTGGCACCCCAATCCATACTTCGGGAGTTGAGTCCGATTGTGAAATATTATATGCCGGTGACTTTGACAATAATGGCAATCTTGATATTGCAGCAGCGGGAACGAATTTTCAGACATTTTCCGGTAATGGAGATGGAACCTTTGCCGCCTATGGCACTCTACATACTGACATGATAGTGTCTCAAACCAAGATTATTGGGCATGACATAAATGTCGATGATTACATGGATCTTATCTTCATTGCTGGCACACGTTATTATACAAAACTTAACAATGGTGATGGAACCTTTGGAGTTGCGACTTCGCTGTTGGCACCCGGCTCCAATATCATTTTTTCAATTACTTTCGCTGACATCAACAACGATGGTTATGAAGACTGGATTTTCCCCGGTTATCGCACAGTTTCCGGAAGCGGTTCAACAACCGGATCCATCGTTATTTATACCACCGATGCCGAAGGAAATATTTTTTATCATTCAAATACCTGGTCGGGCGGAAGCACCCGCGCTGTTGTCGCAATAGATATTGACAGTGACGGCTGGCTTGATCTTGTGACCAATCATAATATTTTATATAACAACGGTGATGGTACAATCGCCACTTTCCAGAGTGGTGATTATCTTGATCCCTATCCCTGGAACGCCCCAAGTGAAATGAAAATGGCCGATTTGGATAATGACGGACGCGATGACCTGATTTTTGGTGAAGGACTCTACGCCGGGACATCTGCTATGATGACTAACGGCGACGGCACCTTTTCAAATCTTCAAAACTATTATATTGGACCTTCACCGGGTGCATTTTTACCGGGTGATTTTGACGAAGATGGATTGATTGATTTGGCCATAGCTAATCAGGTTCAACTCGAAGACACATCCCAGGCATATATAGCTATGCTTTATAACACCGGGTTTGGTTCCGGTGATTGTTATGATGCTGTCGACTATGATGCGGATGGCATTGGCGATTTTTGTGATAATTGTCCTTTGTTTATTAATGCGGGACAGGAAGACTCCAACCATGACGGAATCGGTGATGCCTGCCAGTATAAACAAACAACACCTGTTGGAACCGATGTCGAGGAATGGTACGCCAGTCTTGGTATAACTTTGACCTTTGATGAGGTTACAACAGAGGGTGGAACTGAAGTGGCCGTTAGCCCTTATGGACCTGACGGCGGTGGCGCTTTCGATTTAGTTCCGGCTGATTTACCCTCATACTTTTATTTCAGCACCGAAGCGGAGTTCACTGGCTCGATTGAGATTTGTATCAATTATGATGCCGATTATATGACTCTGGAAGAAGAGAATGATCTGGCCCTTCTGCATTACGAGGCCGGTGAATGGGTAGATATTACAACGACCCATGATGCTGCTAATAATAAAATCTGTGGGACCACTGACAATCTTTCTCCGTTTACTTTGGGTCTTAACAAACCTCTTGATGCTGCTCAGCAGATTTCTGATCTGATACCAGATAAATATTCCCTTGGTCAGAATTATCCCAATCCGTTTAATCCTTCAACTATGATTCAATTTGCTCTCCCCCGCTTATCAAAAGTCGAGATCGAAGTTTATAACATTCTGGGACAGTCGGTCCGTCATCTGGTTAACGAGGAAAAACCTGCCGGGCAATATCAGGTTATATGGAATGGTCTAGACAATAACGGAAAATCAGCCTCAAGCGGAATCTATTTCTATAAAATTAAAACGAACGGTTTCAGCTCATCAAAAAAAATGCTATTGCTGAAATAGAGAATACAAAGGGATAGATATTGCAATCTTTCCCTTTCAAATATATCCTGATCCATGGAGGCTAAAATATGTGCAAAAGGCGTAATAGAAAGTATTTCTTAATAGTTTTTGCAATTTACATTCTACTGCTGACCACCGCGTCTTTGGCACAAGCAGCAGATGGCGACCGCTTTGTAACGCGGGAAAGAAAATCAAGTAATATTCCGACAACAGCCTTTAAAGCGACAGCATCAGATTTATATCTTGATTCAACAAATAATTTTATTTGGGATGGTGCCCAGTGGGTCGACACACTGAGATTTAAATATGTCTATAGCACCGATGGCAATAAAGAATACGCCTCAAAACAGTTATGGGAAAGCGACCAATGGAATTATGAGTGGAACTTCGCCTATAAATATGATGAGTTTGGCAGGGTAATTGAAAATATAATGCAAGATTTCGATGTCCCCGATTTACCGGCGTTTGATACGATTGACTTTATAATTAAAAGAAAATTTTTCTCATACAATCCCGATGGAACCTTGGCCGATTCGATGTTACAATATTGGAACAGCTTTTTTGATAAATGGGATGAAACTGGAAAAGAAAGATGGTCATATTTGTATGATGGATCTGGGAATCAGGTTCAATATTTGCATGAATTAGCTCAATGGCATAATACTGATCCATTTTGGCAATGGCAAAATGACTCAAAAGCTATCTCAACCTACGATATAGGCAACAATTTGACAGAGTTTATTGAACAATGGTGGGATATTGGAGGCGAGCAATGGATTGACGCTTCAAAATACACTTTTACATATGATGGCGGAATTAACATGATTGACTCCACCTCATATTACTGGGAAGACGATCTTTGGCACGAAGCAATGAAAACGACTTTCACTTATGACCACAATGACAATATGATCGAAGAGTTGGAGCAGTATGAAGAAGAAAGTCAATGGGTCAATTCATGGAAATTCACATACGATTACGATTCGCATAGTAATGAAATCGGAAAACTGGAGCAATATTGGGACTATGATGTTTGGGAAAATAGTTGGAAAGATGCATCCACATACGACGCAAATAATAACATAACAGAAAATATCGGTCAGTTTTGGAACTGGAGTATTAAACAGTGGATTGTTTTCGACCGGCATACTGCCACCTACGATATTTATGGAAACCAAACCGAGTATATAGCTGAGCTCTGGGATAACAGTCAATGGAATAATGATCAAAGAAAAATTAACTATTATTCCGAATTAACAGTTATCGAAACCGGCGTCGGCTCGGATGTAGAAATTATTTTGGATGACGGCATTATAATATTGTTTGATTCGGTTGATGTGGCAGGCAATACTATCATCACCCAAAACGAAGTTGGACCGGAAGCGGAAAAGTATGATTTATTGCCGGACAATGATTATATCTATGTAACTGTTGATGCCGAATATGTTGGCGGGATTGAAATCTGCATCCCTTATGATCATGTCACTCTTTCAGCGGCACAAGAAGACTTATTAAGGGTGATCCACTATACCGATGGCCAATGGGTTGATATTACAAGCAGCCATGATAAAGAGAATGATATCATTTGCGGTACAACGGTTGATCTTTCCCCATTTACTCTGGGTCTTATAAAACAACCGACCGATATTGAGGTTATCGATGATAAAATATTACCCAAAGATTTTATATTGAGCCAAAACTACCCAAATCCATTTAATCCTTCAACCATTATTCAATTCAGTCTCCCCCGTTTGTCAAAAGTAAAAATTGATGTTTACAATATTCTGGGACAGTCGGTCCGTCATCTGGTTAACGAGGAAAAACCTGCCGGGCAATATCAGGTAATTTGGAATGGTCTTGACAATAACGGAAAATCAGTCTCAAGTGGAATCTATTTTTATAAAATCAAAACCGAAGATTTCAGCTCATCAAAAAAGATGCTTTTATTGAAATAGTCTGCTGTTTACATAAGAAACTTTCTCAAAGGGCCGGTTCGCCGGCTCTTTTATTTTCTCATAAAATAATTATATAATAGACCAACATAGTCCAATTTTATTCGTATTTATCATCAGATATTGCTAAACAATTAATTTTAAAAAATCCGGGGTTATTATGACCAACTTATTGATCAGACACAAAGTCAAAAACTATGATGTCTGGAAAAAAGCGTTCGATCTATTCGCCGACACAAGAAAATCATCCGGCGAACAATCGTTCCAGATCTATCGTCCCGTAGAAGATACTGAAGACCTTCATCTGATGTTTCAGTGGGATTCTGTCGAAAATGCCCGCAAATTCCTTGAATCACCTACCCTGAAGGAAACAATGCAAAAAGCAGGCGTTATCGAGGCTCCCGAGGTCAAATTTTTCGGAGAAGCTTATACCGGCAGCTTTTAATTTCTCTCTCTATCTTATCAACGACAGGGTAGCGGTTTATGCCTCTACCCTGTTTTTTTAATAATCTGCCCTAATTCGTCATTGCGAGGAGTTCACCAAAGGTGAACGACGTGGCAATCTCAATTTAATTGTAAAATAAAAAAAAGCGGGAGACGAGGTTCGAACTCGCGACCAACAGCTTGGAAGGCTGTGACTCTACCAACTGAGTTACTCCCGCTTATAGCACTTTGATATTACACAAAATCAAACCATTTCGCAAGCGGAATTTTTTATTGTCTTTTGCTGTCGGGTCGCCGAACCCGACAGCTGGCAGCCCAGAAATTCTTGTCTGGCCTTATATTTCGGACAGACAGGAATGTCTATCCTACTATTGTTAGAAGCGAATTTCCGGGTGCCCTAATTCGGCCGGGTGGCCCACCATTTATGGTGGGTTTCTAAACACTTTCACCACCAAATCGATGTTGATTATATCCGCACCTATCTGTATATGAGTGATTATACAGAAATAGAAAATTACAATTTTACTACAAAGAAATTGTTCGAAAAGTGCTTTTTGGCAAAACGAACCCATTTTCGCTGTAATTATATGAAAGTGTATAAGTTACAAGAAATAATTGAGATTGCCAGACTCCGCTCGCAATGACGTGACGGGGTATTTTGGGGTAGACGGGGCGCCTTCGATCCAAGAAAATGGATGGTTTAGAACTGTATACGCACCCCAACGGGTGCGCCATCGACAAAATTCTAAGATTGACTATTTATGGCGTTCAGTATATATTCCCAAAACGATGAGTTTAAAAATAATAATTTTGTCTTTTGGAGGATAAGGTAATGGCTGAGAATTTTACGCTAAAAGAAAGTATTCAACTGGCAGTTTTAACTGAACGGATGGGCCGCGATTTCTACTTGAGAATGGCTAAGAAATTTGCCGACAATAAAGATGCTGCCGATGTTTTCGCCCAACTGGCCGATGATGAAAAAATTCATGAAGAACAGTTTAAGGCTCTGGTTGACAAAGTCCCGGCCGATGATGACAAACCGGAAAGATATGAACTGTATCAATTTCTGAAAGCAACCGCGATCTCTGAGTTTTTCCAGAAAGATTATTTCAAAGATGCCGATAGCATCAAAACCCCAACCGAGGCTCTTGGCCGCGCACTGTCTCTTGAGAAAGCAACCTTACAATATTATCAGGCAATTGCGGAACTTCTTGATGATAACAAACAACTGAATGCGATTATTCAATCTGAGAAAAAACATGTCCTGGCGTTGATCAGAATTATTCCAACCGATGCCAAATTCAGAGGACTCGGCGATACATTTTAATTGAGATTATTTTTGATTTGTAAGAGGGCGGTTGGATAATTACTTCTGCCCTTTTTTATATGAAAGGATTTATTCTCTGGGTAATTCATAATAGAATTCAGATTTAGCGCATTCTTCGTAGCTGTCAGACAGCAGTTTCCCATTGACGCCAATATTATCATACGGATGCTCGCAAATATGAATCACCGGTTTCCATTCCTCATTGCCTAGGACAGTTGTAAAGACAGAAGAGAACGATTCAACCAGTTTCTGCTTGGTTACACGACTAATTCGCGGACAGTACAATAACATATGAAGATAAGGCCGGTCTGATATTTTTTCGCAAAGAACGCCACCCGAGGCAGCACTACCCTGTTCATATTCATTAAAATAGATACCAAATATCTCGGCACCAAATTTGGTTGATTCATCAAAAACTTTGGTCAACTCTGCGGCCAGTTTTTCCTTTTTCTGCACTTCAGTTCTTGGTAGTGTAATTTCAAGAGATGGCATTTGAAACTCCATTAGTCATTTAGGTAGTCTGTATTTATAAAACTAAAAGAAACGATGTTTCTATTTATTATTCGATGGTTTTATGAGGATATCGCTTTTTTTATAATCAACGACCGGCAGTTTACCCCAGTGAAGTTTTCGACGAAGAATCTCAAAAAACGAGTTTTCCGGAAATCGAATAAACCGAACACAGTGCGCCGCTTTGGAAACCTGAATTGTCCCCTGCGGAGAAAATTTAGTCGCTACTTGTCCGTCGATGGTCAACAAAGCACTGCCATGCTCAGAACGAATGCGGACCTCAAGTTTTGTTTCAGCCGGAAAAACCAAAGGCCGGCTGGTCAACGAAAAAGGAGAGATCGGCGAGACGATCAGGGCATCCATATTCGGCTTCAAAATCGGTCCGCCGGTCGCGAGCGAATATGCGGTCGAACCGGTTGGGGTTGCAATCACCAACCCGTCGGCAGTATAGGAACTGATATATTCATCATCAGCATACAAACTTAAATTGATGACACGACTGACACTGCCTTTGTCGATAACAACATCGTTAAGAGCAAACGGCAGAGTCATATTATCACCGTCAATCACTTTGGAACTCATCACCAGCCGTTTTTCAATCTGGTATGATTCGCTGACAACACGATTGAGATCATTTTCAAGATTATCCGGGGTTAGCTGGGTCAAAAAACCAAGTGACCCCAGATTAATACCGAGGATCGGAATTTCAGATGTACCAAGGGTTCGAGCGGTTGCCAGAATTGTACCATCACCGCCAAGAGAAATCACAATATCTGCATTGCCAACCAGATCTTCGCAAGGTATCGATTTAATATCACCGGTGATACGGCTGGCAATTTTGTCGCAGAAAAATGCTTCATGGCCATTTCTTTTGCACCAGTTTATAACAAAATTCACCGCCTCCGAGGCATCGGGGCGCTCAAAATTGGCATAGAGTCCAAAACGCATTTTTATTCCTTACCGGAGCCTGTATGTTTGACAATTCGATTTGAATTGCTAAATTTTGCAAATATATTTCTGGCAAAAACCCCTCTGGTCGAATCGGTTTTTGATTTGTCGATATTCTGTTCAATATATTTAGTGACTCCTGCGGCATCCAAACCGATCTCCGAAAGAAGAATGGCCACATTTCCATGAGTCACAAATTTATCCGGAAGGCCAATTGAATGAAACCGACCGGCATATTCATTCTCCTGCAAATATGCCCCAATCGCCTGACCGAGACCTCCGGACAAAACATTTTCCTCAATGGTGATAATATTTTTATAATTTTTCTGACAATAATCAAGCATTTCCGTGTCAAGCGGTTTTACAAATCGAGCATTGATAACCGCAACCTGATATTTATCTTTTAAATTTTCGTATACCTTTTTTGCCGTCTCGACCATCGTTCCGGCTGCAATAATTGCCGATTCGCCCTCTTTCTGTAAAGTTTCCCATTTGCCCCATTCAATTGATTCAAAACCATCTCTGATTTCATCAGGGATAGAGGCGCGGGGGTATCTTATGGCACAAGGTCCCGTCAACTCAACGGTGGCGGCAGCATGAAGCATCGCACGTAATTCATTGCCATCTTTGGGAACCATAATTGTCATACCGGGTACGGTCGACATATATGATAAATCAAAGGTTCCATGATGGGTCGGTCCATCATCTCCAACCAAACCGCCCCGATCAACACAAAAGACAACCGGAAGTTTCTGAAGCGCAACATCATGGATAATCTGGTCATAGGCCCGTTGCAAGAATGTGGAATAGATAGCTACAAACGGTCGCACACCACCAGCGGCCAAACCGGCGGCAAAGCAGACGGCATGCCCTTCGGCAATACCGACATCATAAAATCGATCTGGATAGGTTTCGGCAAATTTCGCCAGACCTGTTCCACTGCTCATAGCGGCGGTGATAGTAGCGATGTTTTTATTTAATTTACCAAGCTCAACCATCGCATCGCCAAATACTTTGGTATAAGGTGGTTTCCCTGATTTTGAATTTGTTTTTCCAGTTATTTTATCAAAAGCGCCGATTCCGTGAAATTTGGTCGCATCAGCTTCGGCCGGAGCATACCCTTTTCCCTTGACAGTGACCACATGCAGCAAAAGCGGGCCGGATATTTCGTTTAACCGATTTAGCATTTTTATCATTAAGGGAAGATCGTGCCCGTCGATCGGTCCAAAATATCTGAATCCGAGTCGATCAAAAATGTAACCAGGTACAAAAAGCCCCTTGATCGAGTCTTCAATATTGGAAACCATCGTTCTGATTTTGTCACGCCGTTTAAATCGTCCGGTCAGCTCCCAGATCTCATTTCTCAGCTTGTTAAACCGCTGGTCAACCAAAATGCCAGTAAGGTATTTTGAAAGTGCTCCGACATTTTTAGAGATCGACATTTCATTATCATTTAAAATAACCAGTAAATCTTTTTTGGAAGCGCCAGCATTGTTGAGTCCTTCAAAAGCGAGTCCGCCAGTCAAAGAACCATCGCCAACAACCGCAACGACCTTATGCTTGGCACCGATTTGATCTCTAGCAGCGGCCAGTCCGGTTGCGGCCGAGATCGCAGTCGAGGCATGACCAGCACCAAAAGGATCGGCCTTGGACTCTGATCGTTTTGGAAAGCCTGCCAAGCCGTTATGCTGTCGGATAGTTTTCATTTGCTCACGGCGACCAGTGAGCATTTTATGGACATAACTTTGATGCCCGACATCCCAGACAATTTGATCAGTTGGAATATCAAGACAATAATGAAGCGCCAGGGTAAGTTCAACCGCACCCAGATTGGAGGCAAGATGACCGCCTGTTTCAGCAACGATTGAAATAATCTCGGTCCTGATCTCTTCGGTCAATACTTTCATCTGCTCCGGATTAAACTGTTTTAAATCAGATGATTTATTGATTTTATTTAGTAAAGACATTTATCAGTTATCTCTCTGCCCTATAAATCTTGCAATATCAACAAAATGATTCTTTTTTATGTTAAACTGTTCCGCGATTTCAATTGCCTCATCAATTAATTGATTGCCAACCTGCCGGGCCTGTTCCAAGCCGGCCGTTCCGGGGTAAGTAGCTTTATCATTTTTACAATCGGACCCGACAATCTTTCCAAGTTTTTCTTCATCCCCTTCAATATCAAGGATGTCATCAATTATCTGAAAAGCCAAACCGATTTTTTCACCATATAGACTTATACTATCGAGAGTCTTTTTATCCACCCCAGCAAGCATTGCGCCAATTCTAACGCAGGCCCTAATTAAAGCACCGGTTTTACGTTTGTGAATAAATTCAATCTGTTCGATCGAATTTTCTTTGCCCTCTGCTTCGATATCGGCCATCTGACCGCCAAGCATTCCTAAGGTGCCGATAGCAAGTGCCAGTTCTGAAACAACTTCGGCCGAGCCTGACCTGGCAATTAATTCAAAAGCGAGATCATGAAGCGCATCACCGGCTAAAACGGCAACTGCCTCGTTATATTTTTTATGTAAAGTCGGTATCCCTCGTCTGAGATCATCATCATCCATACAAGGTAGATCATCATGTATCAGAGAGTAAGTATGCACCAGCTCCAGCGAACAAGCGGCCGGATTTATAATATCTTCATTTTCCCCGCCAAATACTTCATAAGCGGTAAGAGCCAGAATCGGGCGGATTCTTTTTCCTCCGGCAAGGACCGAGTACCGTATCGCCTCATGCAAAATATTCGGATAGCTTTTTTCCGATGGTAAATACTCGTCGAGCAGACGATCAACGAGCGTCCTCTTTTCGGCCAAATAATGCTGTCCGGTCATAACCACACTACTCTCCACTATCGGCCTGCCCATGTTTAAAAAATTCTTCAAACAACAACTTATTGCGCTCCTTCAAGATCGTCACTTTCTTTTCGGTTTCTGAAAGTGTTCGGGAACAAAAGGCAGCAATATCAACTCCCTCGGAATAAAGAGTCAGCGATTCTTCAAGTTTGGATTCACCTGACTCAAGTTGTCCGGTAATTTCTTCTAATCGTTCAAGAGCGGTCTCAAAATCTTTATACGTTTTCTTTTTGGCTGGCATAAAACTAATTTACTCTTTTTTCAAATTCTCAACTCGAACAGATGCGGAACCATCTTTCAGAACCGTTTCCAATAAATCATTCCGCCTAATATCAGCAATAGATCTTACAGTTTCCCCAGTTTCCATATTTTTCAAAACAGCATAGCCACGGTTAAGAATTGCCAGCGGTGACAGCGATTCCAACCGGGACAGATTTAAAGATAAACTGTTTTGATATTTTTCCAAGACGTTTTTTTCCGCATTCTCAAAGTGTTTTAGAAGATTATCAAACCTCTGCTGGCGTTCATAGATCATTGACTCCGGTCTTATATAAACCGGTCTGTTGGCCAGATGTGAAAGTTTATATCTATTGCCTTCAAATATTGCTTTAACATTATTTTCCATTTCTGACATAAGTAAAGATAACGTATCTAAAAACTTTTTCTTGTCCCAAACGCTTAGCTCAGCCGCGGCCGATGGCGTCGGCGCTCGTAAATCAGCGGCCAGATCGGAAAGAGTGGTATCAATTTCATGCCCAACAGCTGAAAGTATCGGTTTTTTAGATTTGGCCACAGCGCGAACCAAATTTTCCTCGTTAAAGGCCCATAAATCTTCCAAAGAACCGCCACCCCGCCCGATTATGATCAAGTCAATATCTTCCCGATGGTTGAAATATTCTATCCCCGAGACAATACTCTCTGCCGATCCTGCTCCCTGCACTGAAGCAGGATAAATAATTAATTGAACCGTATCATTGCGTCTTTTTGCTATCTGGATTATATCCCTGATTGCTGCTCCAGTCGGCGAAGTAACGATTCCAATTTTCCTCGAAAATTTTGGCAGCGGTTTTTTCAGGGAATCATCAAAAAGCCCTTCGGCTGCAAGTTTCTCATATAATTGTCGAAAAGCAATTTCCAACTCACCGACGCCAACCGGTTCCAATTTTCGAACATTTAGTTGATAACTGCCAGCTTTTTCATAGACCGAGATATCGCCCCAGGCACGGACTTTCATTCCGTCTTCGGGATCGAATTTTAGATTCTGCCCAACCGAGCGCCAGATGGTCAGTCTTATTGTGGCGTTTTCATCTTTCAGGGACAAATACCTGTGACCGGAACCGTGATGAACATAATTGGATATCTCTCCTTCGACACAAATAGATCGCCACGACTCTTCAAGAGTATATTTAATAAGCCGCGTGATAGCGGTGACCGAATATATATTTTTTTCTTTATTTTGAAGCATAAGACAAGTATTATAATTAGAATATTTTACGCAATCAGAAACTATATTTATTTTCTATCTAATGAGCCGCCTTATATACGATTTCGGCGATATTTTTCGGAATACCTTTTACGTCAGAAAGCTCAACAAGCGAGGCTTCCTTGATTTTTTTGACCGAACCAAAGGTTTTCAGTAGGATGTCTCGCCGTTTTGGGCCGACCCCTTCGAGCTTGTCGAGCCATGACTTAATCGTTCGTTTTGTTCGCAGCTTGCGGTTGTATTCAATCGCGAAACGATGCGCCTCATCACGAACCTGTTTTAAGAGTCTTAATCCAGGTGAGGCTTTGGAGATAGTGCGAGGTTCTTTGCTATCCGGAAAATAGATCTCTTCAAATTTTTTAGCCAATCCGATTATTAACTGCTGGTCAAATCCAAGCGATTTTATCTCTTTGACCACTGAAGATAACTGCCCCTTGCCGCCATCAACAACCAGCAGATCGGGCGCGGTTTTATTTTCATTTTTCAGACGGGAAAAATACCGCCCGACAACTTCACGCATCATCGCGAAATCATCCTGTCCCTTAACTTCTTTGATTCTGAAATGCCGATATTCCGATTTTAGCGGATGTCCATTTACAAAATAGACCAGTGAACCAACTGCATCCGATTCTCCGGTGTTGGAAATATCAACACAGGCGATTCGACGCGGCGAATTTAGTAAATTCAGATCATCCTTAAGAGCCAGAACCGAACCGGTCAGACGTTCTTTCTGCTTTTGTTTCTGTATCAGAATTTCATCAAGGATCAGGCGGGCATTACTGGCAGCCATATCAACCAGATGAAGCTTCTCCCCTTTTTGCGGAGTAAATATATTTATTTTTCGTTTCGCCAGACCAGATAACATTTTTTTCAATAACGATTCATCAGGAAGTGAAATCGGCAGATATAACTCCTGCGGATAATCAGGCAACCGATTATAATACTGTCTTATAAAAGCCGAGATAATTTCGGTTTCAACTTCATCCAATTCAGAGCGAAGCTGAAAATGCTGGCGGCCGATCAAGAGCCCCTCTCGGACCTGGAAAGTCACCACAACCGTATCACAACCTTCTCTGGCATAAGCAATAATATCCCGATTGATAATTTTGTTGGCGTCAACTTTTTGCTTATTAAAAATCGATTGAAGCGCATCTATCTGATCTCTGGTATGAGCAGCTTCTTCAAATTTAAATCGTTTTGATTGCTGGGCCATAGTTATTTTTAGTTTTTCAATCAGAGTCATCGAGCGTCCCGACAAAAACATCAGGACCGCATCGACGGATTCACGGTAATCTTTCTCAGACTGAAATCCCTCACAAGGACCAAGACAACGACCGATTTGATAGTCGAGACAGACCTTTTGTAATTTCCCAGATGGATGCGGAATCGTTAGATTGCAGGTTCTGATCAGAAATAGGCGGCAGAGAAATTTTATTGTTTTGCGCATCCCATTGGAATTGGTGAACGGGCCAAAATAACGGGCACCGTCTTTGGCGAGACGGCGAACAATAGTAATGCGCGGAAATGGCTCATTGACCGAAACTTTGATATATGGAAAATGTTTATCATCCTTTAAATTGATATTGTACCGTGGGTGATGTTCCTTAACCAGATTGGCCTCAAGAATCAAAGCCTCCATCTCAGAATCGGTGACCATCAATTCAAAATCGACAATCACTTTGACCAAACGTTCGGTTTTGGGATCATGCCGACCGGGCGAACTAAAATAGGTGCGAACACGGTTGCGAAGATTTTTTGCTTTGCCTATATATATTATCCGGCCTTCTTTATTCTTAAAGAGATAAACGCCGGGTGAGGTTGGCAGATTTTTGAGCTTTAATTTTAAGGTTTCGTTCATAGAACAAAAATAATTTAAAGGATATTACAATTTTAGCGGACTATCCGTCTACCGCCAAGAAATCGTTTTTTCCAGTATTTGTCTTTTAAATTTGAAATAATTATTCCCGACGAAGTCGATGAGTGGACAAACTCATCAAAGCCAACATACACGCCGACATGCGAAACATCACGGCCCTCCGTGCGGAAGAAAACCAGATCACCATAGTGAATATCACTCTTACTGACACTGTACCCGCTTTTGGCTTGATCCTTAACGGTGCGCGGCAGTTCGGTGGCGTTGAATTTCAAAAACAGTTCCTGCATAAATTGACTGCAATCAAAACCTTTGGAGTACTTTGATTTTCCGCTGTACGGCCGTCCCAGATAACTTTGGATAAGTCGCCCCAAATCAATTAAACGCTGAGTGGAGCTAGCACCGTCATTAGACTTTTGATTACTTGAATAACGTTGAGTTTGAGTGATATTTTTTTCGGGCTTTTCGCCATCTCTATCAACCCGATATTTTTGCCGCAGACCGCATCCGCTGTTTATACCCATTATAATTAGCAAAAATATAAGAAACAAAATTCGTAAGTTGCTCATCTAATCAATCCTCGGATAAACCATTCCAAATCGTTTTTTGTAATATAGGCGGGTAAGAATTAGCAGGGCAACAAGAAAAATCAGATATCCGGGATAATAATATCCTGCCAAGAGTGACATCAATAGAATTGGAACTTTGCAGGCCATAAGAATTAAATTTATCTTTGGTGATATCAGAATTGTTATATAAAGTAAGATTGAGATAGATGATATAATCATCAAAAGTAGATGATTCATTTGCCAGGCCAATAATAAAGAAATCATAAGCAGAATAATTGCCACAATTATAACACTTTTATCAGAAAGTAAAACCGCCAGCGTTTGCTTGCCGGTTTTGGCATCACCATCCCGATCAGGTATAATTGTCAATAAGTATCCGGCCGAAACGATCATAAAATAATAAGTCGGCATTATCATTATCAGATAGTCAGGTGTCGCGGCTATTCCCGGAATCGACAATGGCACCAAAAAACCGTATGCAAAGCTATTTGACAGAAGTCCCAAAAGCGGTCGATCTTTTAATCTCAGCGGCGGCGCCGAATAAATATAACCAAGGATAAACACTACGCAAAACAGACCCCCCAAAAACGGACTTATTTTAAAACCAGTTATTATGGCAATTATTGAAATAAGAACGAACACAACTGTCATCTCATTTTTGGAGATCTTTCCCGATTGCAGGAACCCAAGTTTTTTGTTAATTAAATCAGATTGATAGTCATAGATCTGATTGATATAATATGCCCCGGCGACAAGCAACGTCAGACTGAACAGAACAATAAAATCTAAAATTTCGAAAAACTCGGCCCCGAAATAGAATTTATCTGCTATCAGATACAATGACCAGACCGGCAGAAGCAGCATCGGACGAGCGGCAAAAATAAAGTCGATTACTTTCACCATCCACCCTCAACTATTTGAATATGAAATATTTCAGGAATAAATATAGAACCGGTGCGGCAAAAAGCAGTGAGTCAAATCTGTCCAGGATTCCGCCATGCCCCGGAATTATTGCCGACGAATCCTTGATACCGATTGATCTTTTCCATAACGATTCAACCAGATCGCCCAATTGTCCGACAAACGAAACCAACAGACCGGCAAAAATCAGTTTAACAATATGAAATTCAGGCAGGAGCCAATAATGAAGTAACACCGCAACAAAAACACCGCCCGACAAACCGCCGACAAACCCTGCTATTGTTTTGTTGGGCGAAACTGTCGGTGCTAATTTTCGTTTTCCAAAAGCTTTGCCGATCCACATCGCCATTGAATCGGATAACCAGATAGTGCCGAATAAGAATAAAAGCCAATCTCCGGTCGCAGTCATTTCTCTGATATGATAAATAAATGGATACAGCAATCCAATGTAGGCGACACCCCAGGTTAACAAAAGCATCTGATTAAATAGCTCCGATGGCGGTTGATTTCTTATTGACAATATCATCCCGATTAGAAGCAGATAGGTGATATAGATCATCAGGGTAATTGTAAAATTCAGCAGCGTTGATGATAATATCAGCCCACATGCAAATAAAACTGATAAAACCAGAAGAAAACGTGATTTTTTACCAAGACTCTGTATAACAAATTCACTAATCGCTACTCCGGCCAGAATAATAATCAATCGCAACAACCACATCCCGCCGAGATACGACAGATAAATAATAATCGGTCCAAATATTAGGGCAACTATTGTCCTGATAAGCATATTACGATTCACAGGTTATACCTTTCCAAAACGGCGTTCACGACTTTGGAATTCAATTATCGCTTCGAGAAATTCATTGCGTCCGAAATCGGGCCAAAGAACTTTAGTGATATACATCTCGGTATAACTGGTCTGCCAGAGAAGGAAATTTGAAATTCGCATTTCTCCCGAAGTCCGTACCAAAAGATCAGGGTCAGGCAGTCCGGTCGTATAAAGATAATTTGAAAAAAGCGCCTCGTTGATCTCTCCGGGGTGAATATGTCCACCTTTGACTCCGAGAGCAATTGCCTTGACCGCGTCGATAATTTCAGTCCGGCCGCCGTAGTTGAGCGCCAGATTTAGAACCAACCCGGTATTTTTTTTAGTTTTTTTGACCGCAAGATCTAAAACTTTTCTCCGGGCATAAGACAGGCCATCAATGCGACCGGTGGTTATCAGTTTTACATTATTTTTGTTTAGTTCATCAATCTCGCGTTTTGTCGTTTTGGTTAATAAACGCATCAATGCCGTGACCTCTTCGTGCGGGCGTTTCCAGTTTTCAACCGAAAAAGTGTAAAGAGTTAAATACTTGATGCCAACCTCTGCCGCCGCATTAACAACTTCACGAACCGCTTCAACGCCTGCTTCATGTCCCGATGTTCGTGGCAAGTTTCTCTTTTTTGCCCAGCGTCCGTTTCCATCCATAATTACGGCAATATGCACCGGAATCCGTTTGGAATCTATTTTGGCCAAGAGATTATCTTTTTGGGACATCATAATACTATTATAGATTTATTAATGTTTACAGGCAAGCTAATTATAATTATTGTAAATCGTAATTTTTAAATAAGATATCTTGTCTAAAATATCGCAGCTGAAAAAAACCGAAGTAACACCCCTGAATTGTTAACGATTTTAGTAAAGCAATTTCATTTTCATACGAAAATTGATATTCCCGGGACATCCACTCATATTCGTCAAATGCAAGATAGTGCAAATACAGACTTTTAATTTGGTAAGTGTCGCGATTTATTATAATCAAACCTTCAGGATTTTCCCCCCTGAGACTGTCAACCGGCGCAAACCCGATAGCGAGATCGCCCGCCCCGGTATCTCTTGGAAAGAAGTAAAACCGGCAGTTTAATTCCCACGGTTTTTCAAATTGAATATCTGATGGAAAAGTATTTTCTTCTAAACCTACGGTATCTATTATTTGTGAAATTACAAATTGTAGATTATCAAAATCTATCAAAAAACCGGTTGTATCAGATTCATCGGTTATACCGCGATAATTGATTTTATCATAAATAGAGGTGGCCGAAACCGAATATTGAAGATTATTATTAAAAAGGGTGCTGCTGTTTAAAACCGAGTCTGCTTTATCTAAATAAAATTTCATTGCCGGATCATCTATTTCTGCTCCAAATATAAATCCGGTGCAGATAATAAATATTGCCGCTACTAAAATAATTCTAAAATACATTTATTAAGTACACATCTACTTGGTTAATTTTTGATTTGCTTGGTACTTTTCCAAAAACTCTTTTCTAAAATTAGAGAAGGTACCATTCTCAATAGATAAACGAATTCCCTGCATCAAATTCTGGAAAAAATATCCGGAATGAAAACTGGTCAGGACTAACGCTGTTATCTCTTTCTGATTATACAGATGCCGTATATATGAGCGACTGTATCTTTGACAAACACGACAGTTGCAGTTGGGGTCAAGCGGCCGATTTTCGCTGCTGAATTCGGCATTTCTAAAAACTAGTGGCCCCTCCGATGTAAAAACCATACCGGTTCGGGCATTACGGGTCGGCAGGACACAATCAAACATATCAACTCCATTGGAAACCGCCATCAGAATATCTTCGGGATAACCAACCCCCATCAAATAACGAGGTTTATTTTCCGGCAGAAACTCAGTGGTAAAGCTGAGCATATCTTCCATCTCTTCTTTTGACTCACCAACCGCCAATCCACCAATAGCATTGCCGGGAAAATCGAGTGAGACAATTTGCTCTGCAGATGTTTTCCGAAGCTCTTTATATGTCGAACCCTGAACAATTCCAAACAGTGCAATACCGGTCGGCGATTCCGCTTCGAGGTTATTAAAATGAGTCAAACCTTTTTGCGCCCAGTTAAAGGTCCGATTAACTCCCTGATTGGCCAGTTTCTTATCAGCCGGATACGGAACACACTGATCAAATGACATGATTATATCGGCTCCGATATCGCGCTGAATTTCTATTACCTTTTCGGCAAAAAAGCGATGTTCCGAGCCGTCGTGATGCGATTTGAATGTAACCCCATCGTCATCGATAGTAGATAAATCCTGCATCGAAAAAACTTGAAAGCCACCCGAATCGGTTAGCATCGGTTTACCCCAACCGGTGAACGCGGCCAGTCCCCCTTTTTCTTTGATTAATTTTTCACCTGGGCGCAGATAAAGATGATAGGTGTTCCCGAGAATTATCTCAGCTTTGCACTCCTCAAGATCCTCGGCGGTCATCGCTTTAACCGCACCGGATGTCCCAACCGGCATAAAGGCCGGAGTGTGAAAAATACCATGCGGAGTTGTTACTTGTCCAACCCGTGCTTTGCCGTCAGTTTTATCGCAATTGTACAAAAACTGTTTATTATTGTTAGAACTCATATTGATTCGTTATTTTTTGTCCCTTGCAACTGTACCATAGCGGCCAAGCAATTCGGTCAGACCACCGCGATACTGTCTTGCACCGGGGCAATAAACCAAAGGTTTGATTTTGTCGATATCCGGCTTTCCCCTCTCGTCCAGATATTCCTCATCAATATGCATCGACACTATCTCAGCGACAAACATCTCATGTGTCCCTAAAATTGACGACTGTCTTACCTGACATTCAAGATTTATCGGGCACTCTTTAATAAGTGGTGCCGAAACTTTGCTCGCCTTTAGCGGGGTCAGATTCAGAGTTTTAAATTTATCATAGTCGCAACCTGATTTGGTCCCGCAGAAATCAACGACTTCCAAATTCTTCTCTGAAGTCATATTAACGACAAACTCGCCAGATTTTTTGATGATGTTATAAGAAAACCGTTGCGGAGTGACTGAGATCGAAAGCATCGGCGGTTCCGAGTTAACGATCCCGATCCAACTTATAGTAATAATATTCGGTTGATACCCTTCGGCAACACAAGACACCATCACGGCCGGAAGCGGCATTAATATTGATTTTGGCGATAATTCTTTTTTGCTCATAGCTATTTCTTTCTTGTCTAATATCTACCAGAAAATCAGTTCCAGAGTTTTTTCGAGCGATTCAACTCCAATCATCTCTATCTTATTAGATTTCAAACTGTCAACCGCCTGCTTCGGAAGAATAATTTTTTCAAAACCAAGTTTGGCCGATTCAGAAACTCTTCGGTCGGCCATCCCGATAGGCCGCACTTCTCCTGATAATCCGACCTCACCAGAGATAACCATCTTTGGACTGATCGGGATATCACGAAGCGATGAAACAATTGCAGTCAGAACAGCCAAATCTATCGACGGTTCCGTTAATTTCAAACCACCGGCAATCGAGACAAAAACATCATTGTTGCCCATCGGAACCCCGCCCCGTTTTTCCAGAATCGCCAATAATAAAGACAATCGCTTGCTGTCAATTCCACCGGCAACTCGTTGCGGTGTACCATAGGTGGCCGGTGATACCAGCGCCTGTATTTCGATCAGAATCGGTCGGTTACCTTCGCATGATGCGGTCACAACTGAACCGGTACGTTCTTGTTTATTATAATCGGATAGGAAAAAATTCGACGGGTTATCAACTGGAAGCAATCCTAATGGGGTCATTTCAAAGACGCCGAGTTCAAAAATCGAACCGAAGCGATTCTTCACCGGACGCAGGAGCCGATAAAAATGCTGATTGTCCCCCTCAAAATACAAAACGGCATCGACCATATGTTCCAGAAGTTTCGGCCCGGCTACTATCCCCTCTTTGGTTACATGACCTATCAGAAAAAGGGCAAAGTCGTTTTTCTTGGCCAGTTCAATCAAACGTCCGGCCGACTCACGAATCTGTCCGACCGTTCCCGGAGGCGAATCGAACTGACGGTTCCCAATGGTCTGAATCGAGTCAATAATAACAAGATGATACCCGCCTTCTTCAAGAACAGCAGTTATCGCATGCAGATCGGTGAGATTGGCGATTGAGATATTTGCACCATTGACCTTGAGACGGTCGGCGCGAACTTTCACTTGCGCCGCAGATTCCTCACCACTGATATATAAAACATTCAGATTGTTTGACCCATATTTACCGGCCGCCTGAAGAATCAAAGTTGATTTTCCAATTCCCGGTTCACCGGCGAGAAGAACGGAACTTCCCGGAAGAAGCGTCCCACCCAGTACTCGATCAAATTCACCTATACCTGATTTGAAACCTGAAAATTTTTCAAGGCTCACCTCGGATAGTTTTTGCGGTTTTTCTACTTTGGTGACTTTTGATTTACGGGATGAATTGATAACCTGTTCTTCGGCGAGACTGTTCCATTCACCACAATCACGGCATTGCCCCTGCCATCGCGGATGCATCGTCCCGCACTTGGTGCAGACAAAAGCAGTTTTAATTTTTTTCCCTATTGGGCTCAAAGATACCGGCCGATCTTTTAAAACGATATATCGCCAATCGGTTCACCGGGTCGCCTCGAAAGATCCTCAAAACGAACATAATCTTTGACAAAGGTCAATTCAATTTTTCCGGTCGGACCGTTTCTCTGTTTGGAGATAATAATTTCCGCACGACCCTTGACTTCCAGAAGTTTGGGATCATCGGGCGGCAGATGAGATAAATAAAACTCAGGACGATACACAAACATCACGACATCAGCATCCTGCTCGATCGCTCCCGATTCACGAAGATCAGAAAGCTGCGGTCGTTTATCGCCGCCTCTGGTTTCAACCATACGGGAAAGCTGACTTATCGCAATAATTGGTATTTCCAATTCTTTTGCCAGACCTTTGATCGAACGAGAGATCATTGCCATTTCCTGTTGGCGGTTATCGACCCGCCCGGGACTGGTCATCATCTGAATATAATCAATTATCAAAAGATCAATATTATGTTGTGATTTTAAGCGACGGGCTTTGGCGCGCATTTCTAATGTCGAAAGAAAAGCGGAGTCATCAATAAAAATATCAGCCTCGGAAAGTGGACCACTGGCATGAGTCAGTTTTACCCATTCCGAATCTCGTAGTTTTCCTGTGCGAAGCATATGCTGGCTCAGTCGCGCCCGACCGCAGAGAAGTCTCATCACTAATTGTTCCTGTGACATTTCAATCGAAAAGATACCGACCGACTTTTTTTCTTCAAGCGCCACATATTCGGCGATATTTAGTGCAAAGGCGGTTTTTCCCATTGAAGGTCGTCCGGCGACAACCACAAAGTTACTATTATGAAGCCCGGCCGTAATATTATCAAGTTCGGCAAACCCGGTCGGGACTCCGACCAATCCGCCCTTAGTATTTTGGTAATCTTCAAGCTGTTCAAACGATTGCGGCAGAAGCTCTGAAACACGAGTAAAACCTTTTCTTAGACGGCTTTCTGCAATAGAAAATATTTTCTGTTCGGCAGTATCCAAAAGATTGCCGACTTCATCATTCTGATCGTAGCAGCTTTGAGTGATATTACTTGAAATGTTAATCAAATTGCGTAATACCGATTTTTCAATAACAATATCGGCGTAAGATTTAACATTGGCCGTACTGGCAACACCATCGATTAAGTCAACCAGATACAGCCGTCCGCCGATCTTTTCAAGTTGATCCGTGCGAGTCAGCTCTTCGGCAACCGTTGTTATATCGCATGGTTCACTTTTTTCGTAGAGCTTGAGAACGGCCCGAAAAATTAGCCTATGCTTCGGGAAATAGAAATAATCTTCACTGTTGAAATAATCAATTATTTCATGGAGAGCTTCCGAATCCTTAAGAACCGACCCAAGTACCGCCTGTTCGGCATCGACCGACTGCGGCGGCTCATGACGATTTATATTCTGCTCTTTTCCAGTTTTAACAGCCACCAACTACTCCTGTTTCAAAATATCATATTTAGCTTTAAGTTTTTGGATATCTTCCCAGCAGTCTTTTTTATACTTCTGAAAACGTAACAGAGCGGCAGGATGATAAGTAACAATAAGTGGTGTGTTCTCAAACTCGTGCCAACTCCCGCGAAGTTTCCCCAGCGGAGTTTGCGTGTCCAGTAACGCCTGCGCCGCAATCCGTCCGAGAGCGCAGATTATTTTTGGTTTTAT
>JAQBFG010000191.1:0-2934 GCA_032123495.1 Candidatus Zixiibacteriota bacterium
GCGGTGATGATGCTTGATTACCTCAAATGGGGCAAGGCATCTGAGCTGATTAACAAAGCGATCGAGAAGACAATCAAGAAGAAAACGGTGACCTATGATCTGCATCGTCAGATGAAAGGTGCCAAGAAAGTCTCGACTTCAAAATTTGCGACATGTATTATTGATAATATGTAGTGTGTTTTTTTGAATAGATGAGAATAAGCCGGTTGGTGTAAGCTAACCGGCTTTATTTATTCAATAAAATTGGTAAGTTTCACATTGGTTAGTATTATCTTTTTATTCGTCAAGTTTTTTGCCTGTCCAGGGACAATATTTCCACGAAACATGAGCATCTTTTCCATTTGGACACTTTCGAGGAATATAGAGAGAATTAAGTGGTAACTCGAGATTCGCATTATATATATTTTTATTATTATCTCTTAATACTACCTCCAGATTACCTTGTTTGTAAGGACTAATAATTCGTTCGCCGAAATGATTTATATCATCTAAAACGAAAAAATGCATATTTTGTCCCAAGTTTCCCATCGCCGCACTTAATATAGGCGTGAACACTCCCAACAAGACCTCAAGATTAGGATCTATACTATCAATAGGTTTTAGGTTGAACCGGTTTCCATTTTTATCTGTATATGTAATTTCCAGATAACTAAGAATATCCCTTTTTGAATAAAAATTAAATGCACCGATATTAGATATATCAGCTTGAGCTATTGCAATTAAAGAGTATGGTTGAAGAGAATTAAGTATTTCTTCTTCGTCGGCTTCAGATATTGATTCATCGATAGCGTAAGTCGCTTTCCAAAATTCAAGCGGGATCCACCATAAAAAATCAAAAAATTCTGCATCGGATGGCGCGACAAATTGGCCTTCCTCGGCCAACTTATCAGTGTCAATATTAGCCATGTCCAATTGTTTAATTGCGTTTGCTACAGGTGCCATATATAGTATAACAAATAACAACGCAATTAAAAGTATTTTGGAATAATTGTTATTCATATATGGTCCCTTAATTAAATGTTAGGAAATATTAAATGTTTTTGAGGGAAGAGTCAAAATAAAAAAAATGGATTCCCGCTTTCGCGAGAATGACGATATCACGGCAGACGAGGACGTCTCCCGCGCACAAGATAAAATTTAATAGATATCGGCATTATCATTGAAACGGTTTTTGGGAGTCATCTCTGGTAGTGCAAATGTTGAAATTGTTGTAATGTTAATTTCGATGCCCAACCAGCTTTCGAGAGAGTCATAGACTTCTTGTCGTCGCGTAAGCCCGGTTATCTGTACCGAATGATCGGCGTTTGGTTCATCGATTCTAATAGCTTTTGCCGCTCCGGTTAATTCCACTCCGGCGGCGGTCCAGGTATCACGCGCACCATAGACATAGATTATATTGTCACCTTCTGTTTGCAACCAATTAAGAATGTCAGCCATAACCGTATAATCAAAAGTCATTTCAACACCAGTTGGTGCCAGAATATCATTGGAGTATCTGTCCAAAGTTAAGAGGCTATCGAGATGCTCTGTGATAAAGCCATAATATCCGTACTCAGTGAAAAACTGATAAAAAACCGGAGCATAGTAATCGTGCCAGTTATCGGAATAATAATCTATGCCGACAATATAAACTATATGATCAAACATCTCTTGTGTAGTAGCGCCGACACCCGGAACATCCTCGCAACTGCTCGATCCATATTGCCAGTATGCAAAAGGATATTCCAAGATTGCATATTCAAGTATCTGCTCAGATCCCATACTGAAGGTCATATCTGATAGAGAAACATAATTTGAGATCAAAGGTAAAATAGCACTTTTATTCTGCAAGGCCTGAATTTGAAACCGTTTCAGGTTGTTTCGACAATCCTCGGTTCCGGCTTCATTGATTAAATAGGAATCAAGACGGGTATCTTCAGGTGCCAGACATAGCGGGGCGACTTTGGCGATGGTGACATCGACATCATCGGGATAATATCTTCGGTGAGCCATGGCCGAAGTGCCACCTTTACTTACTCCGGAATTGACCCATTTCCCTTTATAAATAGTTTTAAAGAGGGACACCAGATGATGATGGTCGGCGGCCGATTGCTCCATTGTTAAATATTGCCAGTCGAGTGGAGTCGGTTGAGTGGCATTACTCATATATCGCTGACCGATATAAATTTGATTGCTGCCCAGAATACCAGCTACCTCATCAATCACATTTCTGCTGGCACGGTACCCAGTGATTTTCATAGACATCGGAAGCAGGGTGTCAATATGAGACAAAAATACTTTATGAGTAATTTGAGCGCCGGTCGGATTGTTATAATCAAGTGGAACATCCATATCAATCTCAAAACCCCGTGTGAAACCATCCAATGGAGTTACTTCGGTTGCTGTAACACCCGGCAAGGCCTGGATTTTTAATAATAGATCAACCGGCTCAGGGATAACCGGATCGGGTTCGGGCTTAGTCACTTTTTTGTCGCAGGATAAGAATAAAAAAAATAATAAAATAATTGTAATTAGATACTTTAACATAAATCCTCCAACTCAAACTCCTATTAAAGATAGTCTGCTTGGAGGATTATGCAAGTTTTTTAAGCAATGCCGCCAAAATATACAAATATGGCTGAAGTCATAAATATGACGGGGCAGAGCCTGAAGGGCACAAATTTGATTTTAAATCCGGTAAATAATGATACCAGCGTCAGTGCTACCAAAGCAGTAATTGATAGTGCATAAACAGCCTTGGATAAAGCGCCGAATGGATCCAGAAAGGCAACCATACTAATCAGCAGTCCTAAAAATATAAGAGCGACAGCCTCAACTATCCACTCCATCGTGATGATGCGCTTGTTGTCAATACTAATATCACCAAACCCTTTAACTACCGATTTTGTAGGGAAAATGTGGGCAATACCCCAAAGGGCTTGTTGAAAAAGTCTT
>JAQBFG010000192.1:0-5194 GCA_032123495.1 Candidatus Zixiibacteriota bacterium
ATTCTTTAAAATCTATGTTTGAACTTGAATTAAAAAATGTCTCCAAAATGGTTTGGAGGGCGGAAAGTTTTTGAGAATATCAACCTTGATCTGAAATCAGGGCAGTCATTGGCTATTGCCGGCCCCAATGGTTCCGGTAAAACGACCCTGTTAAGGATTATCATCGGCCTGACGGTTCCAACCGGGGGAGTGGTGCTCTTTTCAAAGGAGAAACAAAAACTCGATTTTGACGGATATCGGCCGTTTTTATCATTGGTCGGGCCATATTTGTCTTTATATGGGTCACTGACCGCTCGGGAAAATTTGAGATTTATTTCAAAAGTTAACGGATTGTCGCCATCAGAAGAAGATATAGAAAAAATATTGGAGCAGGTCGGGCTTGGAGGACGCGGTAATGATTATTTTTCAGATTTTTCATCCGGGATGCAGCAGCGTTTGAAATATGCTGCAGCCTTGATTAAGAATCCATCGATTTTGATTCTTGACGAGCCGACTTCAAACCTTGACGATGAAGGTAAAAAAAGAGTATTTGATATCATTAATCAATATCGCCCTGACTCGATTATTATTATCGCCACTAATGAAAAAGAGGAGTATTCGCTTGCCGACTCGATCTATAAGCTGGGTGAGTAAATCGCTGGCGGTTACTCGGAAAGATATTGTTTCCGAGTTTCGTACCCGATATGCTATTAATGCGATTGTGATGTTTGCATTGGTAACATTGACGGTTATCTCTTTTTCGGTCGGTCTATTGTCCCCTTCAAAGGAAATTCTTTCGGCACTTTTTTGGGTGATTCTGTTTTTTGCATCGATGTCTGGTTTGGCGCAGGCGTTTATAAAAGAGGAAGAAACCGGGACAGCAATGATTTTGCGCCTCTCATGCGAAGGCTCGATTGTCTTTTTTGGTAAAATGCTGTTTAACTTCCTGCTGCTGTTGACCTTATCGATTTTGGTGGTTCCGCTTTTTATTGTTTTTCTCAAGGTTGTGCCGACCGATTGGACTCTATTTACAGGCGCGGTTCTGATGGGATTAATCGGTCTTTCGGGGGCGACAACGATTATTGCCGCCATTGTATCAAAAGCCTCTGTTCAGGGTGCCCTTTTTACGGTGCTATCTTTCCCGGTATTATTGCCGCTTTTGGTGGCGGTGATAGAGATAACCACCGTTTCATTTACAGGTGGGACGTATGCCGATGCCTCGGCGCCGTTGCAACTGCTGGTTGCCTATGATGTGATAATGATTACGCTGTCGTCGATGTTGTTCGATTTTGTCTGGAGACTATAAAAGACGACAGAATTGGTTTGGATTTAATTAATTTTTTGTTATACTAAAAACCGCTCGCTACGTAATACGAGGTAACGATATGAATATGTGGTGGAAGATAATTATATTTTTGGGTATGTCGGCGGTTATAGTATCAGCATTTTTAACCGCATCGCCGATGAGGGCGGCCAATTCTTTGGGGCCGGCCGACGTCTATCGTATTTTCTATTTTCATGTCCCACAGGCATGGGTTGCATCACTGGCGTTTGTTTTATCAATGATTTACTCCATTCGCTTTTTAAAAACAAGAAATATGGAGTATGATACCAAGGCGCTGACCGCCAATAAACTCGGGGTGATGTTTGCCATTGTTGCGATGGTGACCGGATCGATCTTTGCCAAGATGACCTGGGGTGAATTTTGGAACTGGTCGGAGATACGTGAAGTCTCGGTCTTTATCCTGCTTCTTATATATGGAGGCTATTTTGCCTTGAGGTCGGCTATTGCCGATCCCGATACCCGCGCCAATCTTTCGGCAGTGATCTCAATTATTTTTGCTGTTGCCGCTCTTTTTCTGATTTTTGTTTTGCCGCGTATATATAGTGTCTTTTCGCAACATCCAAGTGACTCTATTATTGATAAAAGCGGTCAGATCACGATGGGACCAACAGTCAGGATGATTTTTTTCTCATCGCTGATAATGTTTACTGCTTTGTTTTTCTGGATATATAATCTTTCAATCAGAGTTGCCAGATTAACTGCAAATAAATTGCTGGAGAATAAATAATGGATTCAAATTATGTTGTTTTGTCAGTAACCCTGATTATATGGGTCGGACTGTTTTTTTATCTTTTTTCGCTGGATCGTAAGGTGAAAAAACTGGAAGAGAAAAATGAAAGCTAAATATATTATAGGCACAGTAATTATTTTGGTTTTTGCCGGCTGGGGTTTTTCCGCCTTTTTGGAAACGACGGTAAAATATGTTTCTTTTGCAGAGGCGCGCGAAGCGACCCGGACCGTTCAGGTTGTCGGCGGTATAGATTTTAATAATGTTAATTATGACGCTGAAAATTCGGAGTTGGTTTTTACAATCTTTGATCTGGAAGCGCCAGATCCGGCTAATCCGGATCGTATGGTAATTATTTATGACGGTGTCATACCGGGTAATTTTGATCAGGCGACATCTGTTTTGGTTCGCGGGAAACCGGGACCAGATGGTTTTGTGGCTGAGCAATTATTGGTGAAATGTCCGTCGAAATATCAGGGTTTGGATGAATAAAATCAGGAGTATTATATGACCTCAGGTCAACCGGGTGAGTTAGCTGTTTTTCTGGCACTGGCGATGACTCTTTTATCAGGTGCCGCTTTTTTTATGTCTGCTTTGGGCAGAAAAGAATTTTATGATCTTGGTGTTAGAGCTTATAAAATGCTTATCGTTTTTGCATCGTTGGGCACGGTATGGCTGTTTTATCTTTTTCTGACGCATGATTTCAGTATTGATTATGTCTATAGTTATTCATCATCCGACCTTCCGCTTCATTTTGTTTTTTCTGCTTTCTGGGCCGGTCAGGAAGGGACCTATCTGCTCTGGTTTCTGCTCAGCGGAATTTTTGGACTCTTAATTATTAAGCACGGACGGCAGTATAAATACTGGGGAATGAGTTTTTATACAATCGTAAATCTGTTTCTGCTGGTGATGCTGATGGTTGCCTCACCTTTTAAGATGATTGAAGGTGTTGCACCACCGGAAGGAAACGGATTAAATCCGCTATTGCAGGATTTCTGGATGGTCATCCACCCTCCGATGATGTTTGTCGCTTATGCTATCGCGGCGGTCCCGTTTGCCTTGGTGCTGGCGGCATTTGTAAAAAAGGATTATTCAGACTGGCTCAAAATTTCTTTCCCGATTGTCGGGATAACTTCATTTTTACTCTTGGCTTCCAATGCGATGGGCGGCTACTGGGCCTATAAGACACTTGGCTGGGGCGGTTATTGGGCCTGGGACCCGGTTGAGAATACGTCGTTTGTCCCCTGGGTTATCTCCATCGCTCTGATTCATGGGATGCTGATCGAGAAAAAAATGGGTGCTTTTAGACGTTCAAATCTTTTAATGACACTTTCGGTATTTCTGTTGGTGGTTTATGGAACATTTTTAACCCGTTCGGGAGTTCTGGCCGATTTTTCGGTGCACTCTTTTGTTGATCTCGGCACCAATGCAGTACTGATAAGTTTCATTGTCAGTTTTTTGGTGATTACGCTCGGCCTGTTTTTCTTCCGGCGAAGTTCCGATATGATCGGAAAACCGTTTAGCTATAATATATTTTCTCGAGAGTTTGTTCTTTTTGCAGGGATGTTTCTACTCTTTGTCTTGAGTGCAATTGTCCTGTTTTGGTCGTCGCTTCCGCTGCTTACAAAATATATAAGTGAAAACCCGGCTGCGGCCGAGATCGCTACTTACAATTCGTTTGCCCTACCGTTGGCGATTATTATCTGTTTATTTTTGACAGTTGCTCCATTCTTAAGTTTTGGAAACGGCAGCAATGAAAAAATTAAAAATCCGGTTCTGGCCGGTGGGATCGGTCTGATTGCTGCGGTTGCCGCATTCGCCTTTGGAAATGTCGTCTTTGCGATTGCAGTTACGATTTTTGTCTATGTTACTGTGATATTGATTTATCTTTTTAATAACACTCTTCGCCGTCATATTATAATTGCTCTTATCTATGGTGTTGTTGGCGCCTTAGTAGCATTTATACTCGGGGTCAGATCGATTGCCAATCTTTTCTTTTTTGGCGCAGCTTTGACAGCATCCGGAGCGTTTGTCGGCACCCTTATCCAAAAAATCCCGAAAAGCTTTGGCAAAACTGCCGCTCAGATGGCTCATTTTGGAACCGGTATCATGCTGGTCGGGATTCTCGCATCGTCATACTATTCGGCCGGAGAGAGGATTGTCCTGCCGCGTGACGTCGGCAAAACTGCCTTTGATTATGAATTTGTTTATCATGGCTCGACAGGCTCGGTGATGGATCACATGAATGAGATTCTTTTGACGATGACCGGTGACGACGGTGTTATGGTCGATGCCCGTCCGCAGTTTTACTATTCGGAGCAATCTAATGGATATATGAAAAAGCCGTATATCAAAAAAGAGCTTCTTTATGATTATTATCTTGCCCCGCTTGATATTCAGGAATTCCCCGATTCCAGCCGGATTATGCTGGCCAAAGATTCGACCGCCGAAGTGTCCGGAATCAAAGTAAAATTTATTGATTTTGAGATGGGAGCGCATGGGGAAGGTGGCAGTATCTCTATCGCTGTTTCGCTGGAATGCGAATACGAAGATACCAAGGTTTCGGTAAAACCGATGTTTTTCTCGGGTGCAGACGGCATGTTTGGGCAGCCGCTCAAGATATTCGAGGATCAGCCATTTGAGGTCAAGGTGGAGAAGATACTGGCCTCGGATGGTGCGGTGATTCTTTCGTTCCCGGGAACTTCGCAATCTGGTCCGGTCGATCAATTGATTCTCGATGTAGCGATCAAACCGGGAATTAATCTGTTATGGCTCGCTATAATCGTGATTTGTTTCGCCATGATCCTCTCGATCTGGCGTCGGTATCACTGGCTAAAGGCTTGAGAATAAAGGACTTAGTAAAAATAATGGTTAACAGGACAAAAAAAGTCATATTTTTTTCAAAAAATGCATTTTTTTTCTTTCATTTTTCAAATTGAAGCGTATAATATTGTGCCTTACACATAGTCCCTCCCAGACTGGCGCCGCTGAGTAAAATCAGCGGCGTCTTATTTTATACTCGATTTTTTATAACCTTCATCAAGCATTTATTCCGTTAGCTCTTGAGACCGTCGTGGCGGGATTGTGACCTCACAACCATCAATGTGTCAGGTCACACCTGGAAAAATCGAAAATACGAATAA
>JAQBFG010000193.1:0-10344 GCA_032123495.1 Candidatus Zixiibacteriota bacterium
CCTCAAAATCAACAAATATTTTGAAAAAAAAACGCCTGAAATCGAAAAATAATTCAATTTCAGGCGATATTCCTACAGGCTTAATGCCAGTATATCTCTATTCCGGCTTATTGAAGATAGCCTCATCAATTTCAGGGTTGGCTATATATTCTTTTACTTCAACCTCAGCAACTTTGTTTGCACCTGAGTTAAGAGTCACTTTGAAGGGGACCATAATCCCGGAAACTTCCTTATAATCTGAATAGATCTCAGTCAAATTGGCAGGCCCCATAATTGTCTGACCAAAATATTGCTTACCAACCGGCACAGAAGTTTCGGAATTGATCGCATATTTATATGAATACTTACCGTCAACCGACTGGACAAGAATAAGTTCTATTGATTTTCCATCCAATTCTCCGGTTTCGAGCCAGGCAAAAACATAATTGGGGTTTTCCAAATTTTGGAAGGTCAAAATAGTGTTTCGGAAAAACTCTTTCTCGTTATTTTCAATATCCTCGGCCGAACAAGGAACAATCTGTGGCCCCTGTTGCTGCCAGGAATCGGCTCCATTTGAAACCGAAACCATCGCGCCCATCGGTGTGGTTAAATCGGATCGTTCCCGGTCGGGAAAAATCATAGATGATTTTGATTCCAGCGGAATCTCTCCCTGAGGAGTTGAGATTGTTACCGTCGATTTTGATACGACTGATTTGATTTTATTGAAATTATCGGCTCCACCGCAAGCTACCAATGCCTTAAGTATTATCTCTTTGCCCTTGGAAGCTGCCTCGTTGCTGATTTCCAACACTCCGCCGGGAGCTTCTGTTGGGATCGTCACATCAATTGTGTCGACCGGACCTAAAACATCGAGCGGTTCATCAAAATCTTCGCCATTGCCAACTACAACAATATGGAATTCATCAGGATGAAGTTTTCTATTGGCAACATCAATAACATCTTGAGAGGTGACTTTTTCGACATTTGATTTTGCCTTAAATTGGAAATCTCTTGGAAAATCAAAATAGTCATATTCCATGATTTGAGCTATTACATCACCTTTGTCCTCAAAATTAAAGACAAATGAATTCAGATAACCGTCTTTGCCCAGTTTCATCTCGTTTTCAGTTGGCGCATCGGTCTGCATTCCCTTGATCTGCTCAATCATGCCTTTTATTGCTTTGACCGTGCTTTCTGATTTAGTCATGCAATAATTATAGTACAAACCAGGATAGGCAATATTGGAAGTGAAACTACCGCCGACTGTATAGGCCAATCCTTGCTTGCTACGAACATTATTAAATAGTCGATTACCAGATGAACCGCCAAGGATATTGTTCATTACGATCATCGGGAAGTAATCAGGGTCGCCGAGTAATCCGCCAACATGACCGATAAGGATACTTGACTGATTGATGTCTGTCTTAGGTATATAATGGACAGCGAGTTTGTATTCGTAATTTACTTCTGGCAAGGACGGTACTTTTCCTGTACCCATTTGCCAATCGCCGAAATAACCTTTGATTTTCTCAACCATTTCATCGCTGTTAAAATCGCCCCAGATCGCCAGCATTACATTTTCGGGGGTAATATATTTTTGGTGAAACTCGATCATATCCTCTCGCGAGATATTATCTATAGTGTAATATTCGGCATGTCGGCCGTAACCTGATTCAGGGCCATACAGTATTTTCCTGAACTCACGAATACATATTTGAAACGGCTGGTCGTTTCTTCTTGAGATACCGGATCGCGTCTGAGTTTTGGCCAGCTCAATTTTATCTTCAAGAAATACCGGTCGTCTTAGAATGTCAGCAAAGAGTTCCAAACCTGTGTCAGTATATTCCGATAGAATATTCATGCTGACCGTACCGCTGGTACTACCAATACTTACTTCAATGGAAGCCCCAATCGATTCCAGAATTCCGTCGATTTCATCGCCGGTTTTGTTTTCGGTCCCGCCGGTTCGTAAGACCGTTCCGACCAGTGAACCTAAACCGGTTTTTTCCGGAGAATCGAGATAACCACCCGCTGCCAGTCTAGCGCTGGCATTAACAAGCGGTAATTCGTGATCTTCCATTAGATACAGGGTCATTCCATTTTCAAGAGTAACCGTCTGAAATTCCGGCATCTGCGGCTCTTTTATGGGGGGGAACTTGAGATTATCGATTGTCTTTCCGGCCTGAATGTTTATTCCCAACATTAGAATTGCCAGTAAAACCAGCATTCCAATAGATACTGTTTTTTTAATCATTATATTCTCCTCTCCGGTTATTCTTCTTCGGTTTCCAAAAGTGCCAGGGTTCTCTTATTGACATCAAGGTACTCAATGGCAACCCTTTGAATATCTTCCGGGGTCAGAGCATTGATTTCGTCCAGACTTCCAAATAGCTTCCGCCAATCGCCGCGGATCAGCTCATTATAGGCTAATTGAAAGGTCAGGCCGCTGGCAAATCCATTAAGGTTTGAAAGTTCATTAATAAGATTTGCTTTGGCACGTGCCTTAATTTTTTCCAATTCTTCCATTGGAATTAATTCGGCCTTAACCTGCTCAATAATTTTCAGGATTTCTGTATCACTTTCATCGTTGGTATGGTCTTTTGATGGTATCGATATGATACAAAACAGTGTCGGGTATTTGCTGCCGGGATAGCCAGCAAATGCCTGAGCCTGCATTGCGATCTTTTTTTCCTTAACAAGGTTTTTGTATAACAATGAGGTTCGACCCTGTCCGACATAATCGGCCAGAGCTTCCAGAGCGACCATATCGGGGTGGTTTGCGCTCGGAATATTAAAAGAGCTCCAGTACATTGGCTGGGCCTTATCTTTGACAATAACCGTACGATTGGAGACTTGAGGAGCCTCAACTGTCATCACTTGTTTTGGTTTTGGGGCAAACGGAATTTCGCCAAAATATTTTTTGGCAAGACGTTTGACCTCGTTGGGATCAACATCACCGACAATACTTACAACAATATTGTTGGGAATATAATATTTCTCAAAATATTCCACTGCGGTCGGACGATAAAAGTTTTGAATGTCTGACATCGATCCAACAATCGTCTGTCCATAAGGGTGGGTCCGGAATGCGGCCGCACGCATCTCTTCGGTTAGTTTACCCTGTGGTGATGATTCAACACCCATTCGCCGTTCTTCCGCGATAACATTTTTCTCTTTGTAAAATTCTCTCAAGACCGGATTGATAAACCGATCGGATTCCATTGCCATCCATAACTCCAGCTTATTGGCCGGGTAGTTGGCGATGTAAACGGTCCAGTCATAACCGGTTCCGGCGTTCATTCCAACGCCGCCTTCGCTTTCATAGATCTGGCTAAATTCATTGGTGACGATATATTGCACAGCGGAATCGGTTGCCAAATTTAGTTGTTTTTCAAGATCTGCCAATACTGTTGTATCTGCCAACTCTCGTTTGGCTTTCTCCTCAAGAATTAATCTGGCCAGACGATCTTCCTCGTCCATCCATTTTTTCTCTTTTTTGTAATCGGTCGTGCCGACTTCTTTGGTGCCTTTGAACGCCATATGCTCAAACATATGGGCCATTCCGCTGGCATCATTGGGGTCATTGGCCCCGCCGACATTAACAATTAATCTGAAGTAAGCTATTGGTGCGTCATGCTTGGGCAGGACAATAAACTTCATGCCATTGTCCAGACTGAATTCAACAACCTGGCTTTCGATTGATGAAAAATCGAAGGCGGAAGGTGCTGAAAAGATACCCAGAAGCATAAACATCAGTATAACTGCTTGAAAAATCCGATGTCTCATTGATATCCTCCTGATATTATATTATAAATTAATTGTATGCCTAGGGGACAGATTAATTCTTAAACGTTATCTTGTCAAGAGGATAAAACAAATAATGAGAATCAAACAGTGGTGGGAATTGTAAAAATTACCACCACTTAATCAATTTTGGTATGTAATTGTGGATCAAATCTTCATTGTTGGGCATTACTCTCGCCGCAATTCCAAAACGTCCCGATTCCCGGCAAACCACTTCCGATCGATAGGTATAGATACCGGAATCGGGTGTGCCATCGCCATTTTCCAGCGTCGCGGTAACCGGTTCATACCGATTCATTTGTTCCAGCGAATTTAAATTCCCGGCCAGCACTTCAATGTTAACATCTTTGGGCGAAATATCACCAAGATAAATTTTCAACGTTATCGGAATCGTATCGCCGACCTTTGGTGAGGAATCCTTGGTCTCAGCAATGATTTCCTTGAGGTCGATATTATTCCATTTTAACTGCATATCCTTCAACCATTGGGAAGTGTCTTTGGCAACTTTAAAATTATCCGATGAGTATCGGTGATATGCCTTAATCGCTGGCAAATAAGAATTTATGGTGTAATCCTTAACCATGCGATGGGAACTGAATTCTTTGCTGGCCATAGCAATACTATTTTTCATTAAAGTAACCCATTCAGTTGGCAGACTGGCTCCATTTCGTTTATAGAAGAGAGGAATCACTTCACGTTCGAGGACATCATATAAAAATTTGCGCTCAAGTTCGTCTTGATATTCGGCATTTTCATATTCTTCGCCATTGCCGATTTTAAATCCGGTATGTGATGTGTAACCCTCGCACCACCAACCATCAAGAATAGAAACATTTATGGCGCCATTGGCCGCTGCTTTCATGCCGCTGGTACCGGAAGCTTCCTGCGGTCTTCGCGGATTATTAAGCCAGACATCGACACCCTGGACAAGGTAGCGCGCGATATTGATATCATAATCCTCAAGAAAAACTATTTTTTTGCGGAATTTTTCCTGCGTGGCCAGATCTATTATCTGTTTTATGATTTCTTTGCCCGGATTATCAAGTGGATGAGCCTTACCGGCAATAACAATCTGTACCGGTTGGTCAGGATTGTAAAGCAGTTGTTCCAGACGTTTTTCATCCTTGAATAGTAAAAAGGCTCGTTTATAAGTCGAAAATCTTCGGGCGAAACCGATTGTAAAAACTCTTGGATCCAATATCTCGTCAGCTTTTTTAACATCTATATCAGAGGCTCCCTTGCGAGCCAATTGACTTTTGAGACGTTTCCTGGCAAAGAAAACCAAACGTTCCCGACGTTTTTGATGCATCCGCCAAAGCTCGGCATCAGGAATCTTATGGATCTTATCCCAATCATTAAATTGAGATGGCTGTTTAGTAAATTTTGGGCCAAAATAGGTATCAAAAAGGTCAACAATATCATGGCTAAACCATGATCTTAAATGAACTCCGTTGGTAATCGAGCCGATTGGTATTTCTTCAACCGGCAAACCGGGCCAGATATTGTGCCACATCTTTCGCGAGACAACGCCATGAAGTTTTGAGACACCATTGCAAAAAGAAGATAATTTCAGAGCCGCCGGAGTCATTCCAAACGGTTCACTTTCCTGATCTGCGAAAACTCGTCCTAGAGATAAAAATTGGGGCCAGAGCATCCCAAATGACTCAACAAAACCTTTTAAATATCTTTCCAGAAGTTTGGGATCAAATGTTTCGTTCCCTGCCGGAACCGGAGTATGGGTTGTAAATACAGATGTTGCCTTAACAGCTTGAATAGCTTCGCTCAATGATAAGCCGGAATCTTTTACCAGCATCCTCAGCCGCTCCAACTGCAAAAACAGCGAATGGCCCTCATTCATATGATAAACGGCCGGGTTGATTCCAAGAGTCTTAAGGGCACGAACGCCGCCGATACCTAGTAATATTTCCTGTTTTAATCTTGTATCTTTATCGCCGCTGTATAAAACCGACGTGATCTCACGGAATTTCATCGGATTTTCGGGAATATTGGTGTCCAGCAGATACAGTTGAGTAACCCCAACCATTGCCTTCCATATCTGAACAATAACCGGGGTGCCGGAATAATCTATCGAGAATTGTATCGGATTGCCATTTTCATCTTTTTCGAGCGTTACCGGCATATGATACCAGTCGTTTTCCTCATACCGTTCCTGCTGCCAGCCATCGGCGGATAAAAATTGACGGAAATAGCCATATCTGTAAAGCAGGCCAACGGCAACCAACGGAAGTCCCAAATCACTGGATGCTTTTAAATGATCGCCTGAAAGGACACCCAGCCCGCCCGAATATACCGGCAATCCGGTGTCTATCCCATATTCACAGGAAAAATAGGCAATTATATCCTTAGTCTGATCCGGAGCGGTTTCCTCAAACCATTTTTTGGCTGACAGATATTCCTGATAGCTGTCATAGACGCGGTTGAGATTGGCCAGAAATGCTTCGTCGTTGGCAACCTCCTCAAGTTTATGCTGTGGTAGCGAGGCGAGCATTTCAATCGGGTTTTGATACGATTTTTCCCAGAGGTCGGAATCTATTCTAATGAAAAGCTTGACTATATCCCAATTCCACGAAAACCATAGATTCATCGCCAGTTCCCGAAGTCTTTGAATTTTCTCGGGAATGTTAGGCAGGACTAAAAATTGTTTAATTCTCATAATTTATATCTAACCAATACTTTTTATTCAAGTTCCATGTTTTTAACTGTTTCTATATACATTATACATTGTTCGTCATAATTGCGATTTTATTGAATAAATGCAATATTGATTTTCTATTCGAAAAAAAATTTAGTTTCAATCCAAAAAGTCGATATATTGTATAAAGTTAGAGACGTATATTTAATAGATAGAAATTATTAATATTTAAACAAATAGTTAAAGGGGGAAATATGCCGGAAAAAGATCTTTCACAATATGGCATTAAGAATGCTCCGTCAATTTCATGGAATCTGTCAACACCTGCGCTTTATACCGAAGCAATTCGCAACCACGAAGCCGAACTCGCCCATTTGGGGCCTTTGGTTGTCAGGACCGGTCAACATACGGGACGTGCGCCTAATGATAGATTTGTCGTCAAGGAATCAACGACTGAGGCTAAAATATGGTGGGGAAAAGAAAACAAACCGTTTTCACCCGAAAAATTCGATGCTCTATATCACCGGATTTTGGCTTATCTGCAGGGGAAAAAACTATATGTTCAGGATTGTTATTCCGGCGCTGACAGCAAATATAGAATGCCTGTTAGAGTTATAAATGAGACTGCCTGGCATAATCTGTTTGTCCGAAATATGTTCATTCGTATTCATGACGAAGGCGTACTAGCCAAATTCGAACCAGAATTTACAGTTATTCATGCACCGCATTTTCATGCTTATCCCGAACTGGATGGCACCAATTCTCCCGCCTTTATCATTCTGAATTTCCAAAGAAAACTGGTTATAATTGGTGGCTCTTCCTATGCCGGTGAAATGAAGAAATCGATATTTACGGCTATGAATTTTTACCTACCTCAGAAAAAAGTTATGACAATGCATTGTTCGGCCAATATGGGCGCTGACGATGATGTTGCCATTTTCTTTGGACTATCGGGAACCGGTAAAACAACAGTTTCAACAGATGCCAAAAGACGCCTCATTGGCGATGATGAACATGGCTGGAGCGATGATGGTGTCTTCAATTTTGAAGGCGGGTGTTATGCCAAAGTGATCAATCTTTCCCAGGAAGGCGAACCGGATATATATGAGTGTACTCGGAAATTTGGTACTATTTTGGAAAATGTTGGTTTCGATGCCAAAACCGGTCGGGTCGATCTCAATGATAATACTCTTGCCGAAAACACTCGCGCCGCTTATCCGATTACTCACATCGATAATATAGTTCCTGAAGGCAAAGGCGGGCACGCCAATAATATTATCTTTTTAACTGCCGATGCTTTTGGCGTTCTTCCTCCGGTGGCTAAACTCACGCCGGAACAGGCGCAGAAATATTTCATGATTGGATATACGGCAAAGTTAGCCGGAACAGAAATCGGCGTAACAGAACCAAAGGCAGTTTTTAGTCCATGTTTTGGGGCTCCGTTTATGGCTCTTGAACCCTCGGTTTATGGCAAACTACTGGCCGAGAAAATAAAGAAACATAAGGTAAATTGCTGGCTGGTTAATACCGGTTGGATAAATGGACCTTATGGCAAGGGCGAAAGAATCAGCATCCAACTCACCAGAGCGATGGTTCATGCTATTCTTGATGGAACTCTGGCCAAGGCAAAGTACAGAACCGATAAAATATTCGGTCTTGATATTCCCGAAAGCTGCTGCGATGTACCCTCCGATGTTCTTGATCCTTCCAATGGCTGGGACGACAAGAAAAAATATCAGAAGGAAGCCGGAAAGCTTGCTGAAGACTTTGAAAAAGTGTATAATGGTTTCAAAAATGACAAGAAGACCAAATTAGTTTCTGAGCTAACATAGGATGGGGGATAGATGGGCGCGAAAATGAAGCTGGGAGTTTTAACCGGAGGCGGCGATTGTCCGGGACTTAATGCGGTAATTCGAGCTGTCGTTAAAACCGCCATTAATGATTACGATATGGAAGTAGTCGGTTTTATGGATGGCTATGAAGGATTGATCGAAAATCGTTATAAAAAACTAAGATCGCATGATGTCTCAGGTATTCTTACTTTGGGCGGAACCATTTTGGGTTCCTCTAATCGGGCCGATCCGTTTCATTTTCCAATTATGCAAGGAAATGATTATATCTATCTTGATAGATCGTCTGAAGCTCTTCAGAATTTTGAACGTCTCGGTTTGGATGTATTAATTACAATTGGTGGCGATGGCACCATGGCTGCATCGCAGGGCATGGCCGAAAAAGGTCTGAAAATTATTGGTGTTCCCAAAACAATTGATAATGATCTCTTTGGGACCGATCAAACCTTTGGTTTTGACTCAGCGCTGGCTTCGGCCACCGATGCTATCGATAAAATCCATACCACTGCCCAGTCACATCATCGCGTGATGGTTATCGAGGTGATGGGTCGCTATGCCGGATGGCTGGCGCTTGCCTCAGGCGTTGCAGGCGGCGGTGATATTATTTTAATACCGGAGATTCCGTATCAGATAGATGTCGTCTGTGACAAGATCAAAGACCGTAATGTCAGTGGCAAAAATTTCAGTATTATTGTCATTGGCGAGGGTGCCACAGCCGAAGGCGGCGAGATGGTGGTCAAACGGATGGTTAAGAATTCACCCGATCAGGTTCGCCTTGGTGGCGTGTCCAATCAATTGGCGGCTCAGATCGAAGGTATCACAACTCTTGAAACCCGTGTGACTATTTTAGGACATCTGCTCCGCGGAGGAACCCCGACCGCTTTTGACCGTATTCTGGCCAGTCGCTTCGGAACCGCATCGGTTCATCTGGCGGCCAAAGGAGATTATGGTCATATGGTGGCGCTTCATGGCAGTGAAATCGGCAAAGTCAAAATCAAAGATATCGCTGGAAAAACGCGTATTATAACTCGTGATTCATCACTTTTAAAAACTGCTGTTTCTCTCGATACTTGCCTTGGTATTGAAAATCCGATTGAAGAGAAAAAGGAAGAATTGACGAAACAGGATTAGATATAAAATATTGGTGATTATTTAAAATGGGTCCTATTGTGGGCCCATTTTTTATGCATGCTCTTTTGTGAATTGACATTTTTTGCCCAAATCTGTATCTTGACTTACTCTATTTGATAAAAAATAGGTAAGCTGAAAGGGACAATCATGGCAGAAAAAATGCTGGCGGCGATTAAAAAGGAAGCTACCGCCGGTGCCGAATTAGTCGAAACAGATATTCCGACACCAAATCCTGATGAAATCTTAATAAAAGTCAAAGCCTGTTCTATTTGCGGAACCGACAAACATATCTATACCTGGGATGCCTGGGCGGCATCGCGGATCAAACCGCCGATGATTTTCGGTCATGAATGTTGCGGTGAAGTTGTTGAAGTCGGCGCCAGTGTAAAAAATATCTCGGTAGGTGATTATATCTCCGCCGAAACTCATATTCCATGCCAACATTGTTACCAGTGCAAAACCGGAAATATGCACTTATGCAAAAATCTGGTGATTCTTGGTGTTGACCGCGATGGTATCTTCGCCGAGTACGCCACCATTCCGGAAATCTGCTGCTGGAAAAATGATAAATCAATGCCGATTGAGATTGCCTCGATACAAGAACCGTTTGGAAATGCAGTTTATACTGTCATGGAAAGCAATGTCTCGGCCAAACGGATTGCTATTGTCGGCGATGGACCGATTGCCGCTTTTGCCTGCGGTATCGCCAAAGCGATGGGGGCCGCATATATTTATAATCTCGGGATGATGCCATTCAATCTTGATATCTGTAAAAAGATGGGCGCGCAAGTCAGTATCAATGTTTTCAAAGAAAAAGATTACCGACAGCGAATTATCGATGAGACCAATGGCGGGGTCGATGTTGTGCTCGATATGGCTGGGAATAAAAATGCCGTTGATGACGGTTTTGCTATCCTGCGCCGTACC
>JAQBFG010000194.1:0-3063 GCA_032123495.1 Candidatus Zixiibacteriota bacterium
CCATCTGTCATCGTTGCCTGCATATCAATAATTACATTTGCCTGCTCTATTGGTAAACCGCCGGTATCAGTGACATGCCCCGAAATAGATGACATTTTTCGAGATAGTGTAGCATTAAACACATAATCAGCATCTATCTCAATTGAGTCATGAGTAGTTTCAAAATACGGATGATTACAGTTAATTTCAAATTCCCCTAATGGGATACTATCGAGCTGATAATATCCACTGCTATTAGATTTGGTTTTAAAATTTGCGATTGATAATTCAGCATTTTTTACCGGAATATTGTTACTCTCTGTTATTCGCCCAGAAACATCAGCAGTATACTCATATAGCATTATAGTATGATTATCATAAACAGTTTGTATTTCTACCGTTTCGTATGTTGTCTTGAAATCAGGATGTTTGCAAATTAGTTGAGCTTCCCCATTTGGTAATTTATACAAAGTATATAATCCGGTGGAATCGGAAAGGGTCGAAAATCCGGCGACTGTAACTTCAGCACCTTCAATTTTGATTATAGTATTATTGATTCGATCATGGGTCATAACATAGCCTTGTATATACCCATCGCCAACCGCTATTGAATTATTCGTTGAACAAGAATATAATACAAAACCAAGGAGTGGCACTAAGAGACCAATTATAAAACAAGCAATTTTTTTCATAATATCATAGACATATATTTCTTTTTTTTAGAATATAATAAATATAATCAAATGTCAATAGCACTTTCCACACCACTTCAATGTTGATTGTTAAATCTTACCCTTTTATATGCGAAACTATCACAAATATATGAAAAGTAAATCATGGTAGGCGGGGACGACCGTTATGCACGAATATCGTCAGGTCACAATCCCGCCTTTGGCGGAATCAGGACCCGACGAACATATTATCTGGGAATAACCGGAAGGAAAAACACACAAAGTGTGCTTTTTCAGCAAAACGAACCCATTTATTTTCGGAGAGGAAGAATAAAAAGTGAGTGAAAATCAGCAAAACGAACCCTTTCTGTTGTTGAAAGACAAGGAGTTAAGATTTTATAAAGCCATTTACGAACCCATTTTATACAGGTAAAGCCATTTAAACCCAATAATTGCATAAACCATTGGTTGAAATACAAATGTTGTACTATCACAAAACTATCGAATACATTCGTAGGGGAGGGCTTTAGCCCTCCTTCTTTGGTGGAGATGGGAGTGGTGAAATATAAAAAGGGCGGATTTTAAACCCGCCCCTTGTATGTTGTTCTTATGTTTAAATATTGGTTACATTGGAATAAAAAGGAGATCTCCGGTCTCTACAGAGATCTCCAACGGTGTCGAGATCGTTCGCCCCTTGGGTCTTATAGCAAACCCGTTTGTAGCTTGATCCGACGTCGTTTTATTCAGGTGTTAACCCGAACAGTCGCTAGGGACATTGTACAACAATGAACCCGAAAATGCAAGGAAGGGATTGCCATGAAATGTTACGTTGGAATTGACGTTGCCAAGGCGTATTTGGATTTGTGTGACACTGTCAAAAAAAAGTATATGCGGTTTAGCAATGACCGGGGTGGTATTAAGAAGTGCCTGAGATATTTGGTTGGCTTACAACCGCAGTTGATCGTTTTGGAAAACACCGGCGGTTACGAACGCAACCTGGCCATAGCCCTAAATGATAAAGGTCTGGCGGTAGCGGTGATCAACCCTCGTCAGGTTCGTGATTTTGCTCGGGCTACGGGACGTTTGGCCAAAACGGATCGTATCGACGCCTTGGTTTTGGCTACTTATGCCGAAACGATTCAACCCAAACCGAGAGGTGTTGGAACTCCGCTCAACCGCCGCATGAAAGATTTGGTGGCTCGTCGTAACCAGCTAATTAAAATACGAACCGCGGAAAAGAATCGCTGTGAACATAGTGACGATAAAACCATTGCTCGGAGTATCAAGGCTATCGTCAGGACGATCAATCAACAACTGGAGAAGATAGAAAACGAGTTGCATAACTTGATTCATGAGAACGTGGAACTACAACGAAAAATGAAATGCCTGATCAGTATTCCGGGAATAGCCGAAACAACCGCGATCATGCTTCTAACTGAAGTTCCTGAGTTGGGTTCTCTCAACCGACGGCAGGTCGCGGCTTTGATTGGAGTGGCACCGATGAATAGAGACAGCGGTATCTTTCGAGGTAAACGTATGACCGGAGGAGGACGGTCCAAAGTAAGATCCGGTTTGAGGATGCCAATTCTGTCGGCTCGAAGATTCAATCCAGTGATAAAAGAATATTATGAGCGACTTGTGGTCAAAGGAAAAACTAAAGCAGTTGCTATTACGGCATCAATTCGAAAATTGATTACTATCGTAAATACGATCATTGCAAAAAACGAACAATGGAAACCTAAAATAACTTGACTTTCAACACAGTCGCTACATTTAAAAATCGACATATACTCTAATAATTTATGATTGGAAGTAATAAACCTATAAGTTATCTTTGATTATATTAATGAAACGTATTGTTATTTATAATAGTAGGAGAGAGAATTGAATCATTATCTAATCAAATATACACCTCCCCGGCCGACATTCGGCGAGGATGCAACCGAGGATGAATCTGCTATAATAAGCGAGCATTTCGGCTATCTTCAGAATTTGCTTGCCGAAAATACCTTAGTGATGGCTGGGCGGGCCGATGATGCTCATCTGGGTATCGCGATATTGAAAGCCGAGAGTTTGGAAAAGGCCAATGAGATTATGCAAAACGATCCGGCGGTTAGTAATAATATTTTCACGGGTGAGTTGCATTTGTTTAGATTAGCGTTGATGGCAGAGTAGGAGTTATAGTATTGAATTAATAAAATTTGCCTCTTATATTTAAACTATAAAAATACGAAACATTTTGAAGACATGCAATAATATGAAAATAACTATTCTTTACGATAATGAATCCCGAATTGACGGACTACAAGCCGATTGGGGGTTTTCCTGTTTGATTGAGTGTCATGGTATTAACCTCCTTTTTGATACGGGCACAAATGGTGATTTGCTCCTTGAAAACATGAAGACTCTTGGA
>JAQBFG010000195.1:0-3610 GCA_032123495.1 Candidatus Zixiibacteriota bacterium
GCTCCGAATTTAATTTTGCCAGCAAGAGCAAAGGGCCCCCAGATAGGTATAAATTTGGAATAAGAAAATTCGTGTCGCTGGTATTGCCAGTAACCTCTCAGAATATCTCCGCCGGTTTTGGCAAAAGTATAGGATATTACCGATCCCTGGGTTGCGAATTCAGGCAAATTACGGCTGTCTCGAGTGATTGAGAATTGAATAGTGGAGGCACTATTCCAACCTTCATTAAATCTTTGCAGAGAGGAAGCAAGGGGAGCTCCATATACGTAGTTGCTAGCAATAATGGGCCCGACTGAGTCTTGACCGAGAAAATTAGTTAGTGTACTATCAAAATGAGAGAATTGCCGAGTTAATTCGGAGTGATTCAATTTATAACTATCGCTGAAATCATAGAAGCGGTCATCTTCAAGTCGATAACGGGCATAGATGCTGAAATAATCATCCGGCCAATTTAATCGTCGGCCGACCTTGACTGATCCGCCGCGACGGCCTTCTGTGTAATCCTGATAATAGCGGCGGTTGGTCAAATAGATATCGGTTCCCAATAGGGTCGGCGATCCAAATGCCCATGGTTCGGTAAAGGAGATCGAATAAGAATTTCGTTCGCTGCCAACGTCAATATTAAAGGAAAGATTTTGTCCCATCCCTCTGAAATTTGGTATTCCGAGCCCAAATGTTCCAATAAGACCATCCTGTCCCGAATATCCGGCCCCGGCCGAAATCTGGCCGGTCGGTTTTTCCTCAACTTCAATGAGAATGTCAACATCGCCTGAAGGAAGATCGGCGATATCGGGGTTTACATTTCCGAAATAGTTTAACTGCATTATGTTTCGCACTGATCGGACCAAAAGGGAGCGGTGAAAAACTTGCCCTGGCCTGATCGCCATTTCGCGGCGAATAACTCTTTCCTGAGTTTTGGTGTTGCCTGTGATTTTCACCAGATTCACTTCTGAGGGGAGACCCTCGACGATATCAAAAGAGATGTCAATAATCGAGTCTCTGGTAACGCGATCATCCAAAAGTCGGATATGCAGAAACCCTTGTTCCTGATAAAGGAAATAAACCTCGTAAACAGATTCTTCAAACTTCTCAGTGCTGAATACTTCCCGTTCCTTGTATTTCAAAACCCTATTGATTTCTTTTTCGGTGAAGATCTCATTGCCATTGTATTCAGTCTTTCCGAAGTAATAGCGGGGTCCTTCATAAATGTCGAGATAGATATTCATCCTGTTTGAGAGACTATCAATAACGATAGAATCAGATTTTAAGTAGGAATCAAGGAATCCATTGCCATGCAAGTATTCAATTATTTTATCTTTGTCATCAGAATATTTGTCGCGATCGTAGTTGGATGATAATAAGAAGCCACGTTTACGGTTTCGCATATTCTTGATAACTTCTTCATCATTGCTGATCTTGTTTCCTGTTAAGAATACTTTTTCAACTTTTACCTTTGATCCTTCGGATATATCATAAGTTAGGAGAACTTCTGACGAATCATCAGTATAATCCAAATTGGTTTTAACTTCTGTGAGGAAATAACCTTTATCGGCATATTGAACCAGTATTTCATTTTTCTTTTCGAAAACCAAATTTGGTGAAATGAATTTGCCGGTTTCCATACCGATGGCTGACAGCAACTCCTTAGAATTAATCTTTTTATTTCCAATTAATGATATCGCTTTAAGTTTGGGAAGTTCGCGAACCTTGATTGTTAGAACCAAGCCACCGGTCGTTTCTTCCGCCTCAATGGAAACATCTCCAAAAAATCCCAACCCGTATAGCCGTTTGACTGCATCCTGAGTCATCGTTGAAGTCAGCTGGTCGCCTTTGCTAAACCCTATTACCGATAATATTAAATTCGATGAAGAGGTCTTGTTTCCTTCAACTTTGATATCAACAATATTAAATGATTGAGCATGGGATAGGCCTGTCATTAATATTAACAGGGTACTCAATATTATAAGAAGCCGGATAATCATATTACCCGGCTTAAATTTGGCTATGTTTAAAATATCTGGAATCAATTTTCTGGCAGGACAATCTTTTTAATTTTGATTTCAGTGTATTTCTGCCGATGTCCAGTCAACTTGCGGTATTTGGTACGCCTTTTAAATTTATAGACGTTTATTTTTTCAGCCTGACCTTCATTCATAATTTCCGCCTCAACTCGCGCCGTAATAACATAAGGTGTTCCCATAAAAGCTTTCTCGCCATCTTTTACAAGTAACACTTTTTCAATAGAGATAGTATCTCCCGGTTTTTCCAAAAGATGAGGGACTTTTAAAAGGGCGCCCTCTTCAGCATTAAATTGAAGTCCACCAGTTTCAAAAACAGCATACATATTATTTCTCCCCTATTTATATTTGCAGGACCATAGTTACATGTCATAAGTTAGTAAATTTACCTTTTTATTGCCAACTGTCAAGCTAAAATTTACTCCGCTATTCAGTAATAATCTCCAATTAATTTATTGTTTCTAAATATTTTACGTTTACGCTAATCGCTGGTTCCATAAAACAAATAAAAATAAACTTTTAAGCAGTATCAATTGTTTATAATGTGATTGCAATTGAGAGCGGGAAGATTATATTTGGGATCGTAAATTTCGCAGATATGAAAGAATAATTGATAGCAAACCTTGAGTTTTGGATAAATAGTTAACAGAGATGACAAAATTTAATCTGGTTTCCAAATACAGCCCCAGTGGCGATCAGCCGATGGCAATAAATGAGCTTTTGGAGGGGTTACACCGGGGAGAGAAATATCAGACATTACTCGGCGTAACCGGTTCCGGGAAAACATTTTCTATCGCAAACGTGATTCAAAACTATGGCCGACCAACGCTGGTTATCTCTCACAATAAAACTCTGGCAGCACAATTATATGGAGAACTTAAGGCATTTTTCCCCAACAATGCGGTCGAATTTTTTATCAGCTATTATGATTATTATCAGCCGGAAGCGTATAAGCCGACCACAGATACCTATATTGAAAAAGATACTGCAATGAACGATGATATCGATCGGCTTCGCTTGCGGGCAACTGCCTCTTTATTGGAGCGGGAGGATGTTATAATTGTCGCATCGGTTTCCTGTATATATGGTCTTGGCTCACCGGAAGATTATAAAAAATTGCTACTTTTTCTTGAAACCGGGCAATCGATCGATAGGGACGAAATTATTCGCTCATTAATTGAAATTCATTATAATCGCAACGATATTGATTTTTCAAGGGGTAATTTCAGGGTCAGGGGAGACGTCTTGGAGGTGATCCCGGCCTATTCTGAAACTGCTTTTAGAATTGAGCTATATGGCGACGAAATCGAACGGATCTCTGAGATAGACCCTTTGACCGGTGAGATTATTGGCAACAGAACCAAAATGGCCATTTATCCGGCAAAACATTTTGTTATGTCGCATCCAAAGTTGGAGCGGGCAGTAGGTTCCATTGAAAAAGAGCTAGCGGAGAGACTTGAAGAGCTGAGAACAGCCGGAAAGCTTTTGGAGGCGCAACGGCTTGAATCGAGGACCGGCTATGATATTGAGATGATGAGAGAGATCGGATATTGCAGCGGAATCGAGAATTATTCACGCCACTTGACCGGACG
>JAQBFG010000196.1:0-4139 GCA_032123495.1 Candidatus Zixiibacteriota bacterium
TACCAGATGGTAAAGCTCTTTTAAGGGTATATTTCCTATCGCCAATTTCCGCAGTTGCCCCATTATCCATTTTAAAGATGCCTCGGGATCTTTGGAAATTTTTATCTCATCAAATTTAGTTTTTAGAATTGGAAGGTTTTCGAGAATTTCTTTTTCAGTTTTCGGCAAATAATTTATCATCGCCAGAGCCGATTCAAATTCGATATTCGGATGCTCATAAACCAGCGGCAGCATCTCTTTGGCGATTTCCCAGGTCAACTTCTTATCCTGCAAAAATTTTATCATTCCATAAATTTTATTATAACTAAACCCGCTGGTCCAGGAATGTTGTCCTTCAAGATATTTCAGTGACTGACCCAGAAGTGTCCCGACAAAACGAGGCGAGACAGTGCACTCATTTACTATCTTTTCAATAACCACCGCGAGATTATTTTTCAAAAGATAAAAATAAGTATCTTCCGGAATCTGCCAGTCTTCAAATTGTCTAAAGCGATCAACAACTTCAATCGGCAAGTTATTTCTTATTTTTTCAATGTCAGAGTCATCGATAGAGATAGGTGCCGAATCGGTATCGGGATACATCCTGTCCGGCCCGGGTAAGACTCTTTCAAAAAGTGTTGTTCCGTCGGCCAATGATTTACGGGTCTCATTCGGAACCCCCTCAAAAGCCATCAGACAGCGCTCTTCAACAATTTCAATGGCGGTGTCGATATCTTCACTCGGCCCCCAGACGATAAGCTGAGCATCGTTTTTGTTTGCTCCAAGTGCTTTGGCTACTGCTTCAAAAGAAAGCAAAGAATCCTCCATTTCCGAATGGAAGATATTGGGACGGTTCAAACAGGCGATAACTTTGATGCGATCAGATAGTTCATCGGCAAACATCTGTCCCGGTTGAGTAAAGAATGACAAAATTGATTTAAATCCCGGTAAATTAACTGCCGTTATTCGTTTTTGTTGCTGCGCTATTTTTTTTAATGGTGCCAAATTACCATTGAGTTGATTTGGATCCAAATCTATAAAAGATAATTTCCATTTCTTTTGATTGGAAACAGATTTGGATAAAATCTTTTTTATCTCCAGCAATGCCTTCTGACGAAAGGCCTCGTTATGGGTCAATTCCGGAATCCAACTGATATGCTGAACCCCTTTTATCTCGATCCGTGTCCCGCCGGTGATACTGACATTAACATCCTGACGACCTGCGCCGATTCCGGTGCGGACCTTGCCGGAACTTCGCGCCAGAAAACGAAGGTACTGACCAGCCTCGGCCGCTTCATCAGGGGTCAGCATCTCCGGATAAGTCACCATTTCAATCAAAGGTGTCCCCAGCCGATCGGTGGTATATATACGCTGGTGTCCAATATCGGAAACCTCACGGCAGGCATCCTCTTCAATACTAAGTTGGATAATCCCAATTTTTTTATTATTAAGCGGGATCACCCCTTCAATACCGACAATAGCAGTGCGCTGAAATCCGGTCGGGATAGAGCCGTCAAGGTATTGCTTGCGCGTAATATGAAGCTCGCCGACAATATTAGTCTTTAGTATCAATGCTATTTCAATGGCAATATCAAGCGCTTGACGATTTATCGGAAACGGCGGGGTGTCATCGATATCGTAGGTGCAGGCCGACTGGTTTTTTATTCGATAAATTATATTTTTCTTGGTTCTGCGCTCCATCAGTGCCGTTCCGTCGTACTCTCCCATCTCGCTCAAAGTTGGGCGCATATGACGAATAACCTCGGCATCGTAATCGTCGCCCTTTTGGTATAACCCGACCGGACAGCGGCAAAATAGCTTCTTTTCAGTTTTTAGCTGTTGATGAATCTCCAACCCGCATTTAAAGCCAAGATCCGAATATGTATTATCGGTTGCTTCAAGACGAGGAACATACGCAACCAGTTTTTTGGTCTTTTGATAATTATCTGCCGGATTAAAAGTGTCGCTCATATAATTATTTCTATCTAAATTTCATAGTCCTTTGTTTCGGGCGCTAAAATACATCATTCTGCAAATTTCGCAACAGCATTTTGCTTTATTTCTCAGGCATATCAGTTTGAATCGTTGATATTAATTGATTAATACGGTAAAAGGTAATATTTTGGTTATATTAATAAATTGTAGCAGAACATACATATATACTAAATAGATATAATTCAGGGAGATATTTATGGGATTGGTCAATTTAGACAATTTACCGGCATTGGAAATCGCCCCGGGAATAATCGGAAGAATTGTAACCGCCGACACTTTCACAGTCGCGCATGTCAGCATCAAAAAAGGATCGCTTCTGCCGGAGCATGCGCATTATCATGAACAGGTGATAAATGTCACAGAGGGTGAACTGGAGCTGACGGTAGAGGGAACAACTCATATCCTTAAACCGGGCAAAGTGATGGTTTTGCCGCCGAATGTCCCTCATTCAGGTAAGGCTCTTACCGATGTCAAGGTAGTTGATGTCTTTCATCCGATTCGGGAGGATTTCCGCGGCGCCAATTTTGGCGGATATGGAGATACAAAATAGCCGACTAACTGCTATTTTGTATCAAAATATACTCTCAAAAAATTAAAACAATATATTGGGTGAATCCCACAGTTTTATAATTTACCCAATATTTTCCATCAATAACTGGCCAACAAGACCAATCACTATTCTTTCATCTTATTGTTATTCATTGCCTTATACAATATCAAACAAAACTAATTTAGTCATATTTTTTTGGCACCAGATATGCAAATCAATTTGGCAATGGAATAAGAACTTTGACATTTCCACACTTTATGAGGTATAGAGGAATGAAAAAAATGAAAACAAAACTGATCAATAATCAAAAAGGGATGGGACTACTCGAAGTGATGGTCTCAATGCTAATTATCACAATCGGTATTTTAGGCATAGCACCGCTGATTGTGTTATCAATTGAGGAAAATGTAATCTCAGAAGGTTACTCGAATATTTCCAATATTATTAGTTCCGAAATTGAGCTTTTTCAAACGTTGGATTCTTTGCCGACTCCTCCTTACGTTAAGAAGGATTTAAATGATCAAGAAAGGTATGCCATGCTGACAAGCCTGGATGATCATGCATCTGATTCATTGGTGCCAAATGGATTATATCGAGTGAAAATTGATATTGTCTGGCAAGATCATCAGGATGTAGTTCGTAATAATTCGGTATCGACATACATTTTACCTAATTAGTCAAGATAGAGGATAATGATATGAAAATATTCAAAAATAGCTCGGGTTTTACTCTACTGGAGACACTAATCTCGGCGCTAATAACCGGAATTGTTGTCGCCAGTGCATTCCAGTTCTATGTTTCCATGCATAATCAAACTATGGCACAGGAAGAAATTTCAGAAATGCAGCAAAACGCCCGTGCCTGTATTGTCGATATTACAAAAAACCTGCGGATGGCCGGTTTCAAAATCGGAACCCATGGCCCATTTTTGATTAATGGTGACAGTCTTTATGTATTTTACAATGACACGCAGCCGGTTGATACCATTCTTTATTATCTCTCGGCTCATCCTGATAAAGACCTCATGGGCCAATACGCGGAAGGAAGCGAAGATGGTGAGGGTGCCGAAACCCCTTATCGATTGATGAAAAAAGTTAATAGCGACAATGCAACGATATTTTCTGATTTTGTGCTCAATATCAATTTTACTCAGGTTAACCCATCAACGGTCGTAATTTCAGTGACTACGCAAGTAACAAAACCAGATGAAGATTATGTTGATAACTATGGTTTCAGAACCTATCAATCCAATGAAAGTGTCTTTCTTAGAAATATTTAGGATTTTACGGAGGCAAATATGAAATTATATATTAACAATCAAAAAGGGAGTGCAATTCTAATAGCTCTCTCATTGATAACAATGTTAACTATGATCGGGATGTATGCGGTCAATAGCGCCAACACTGATGTTGATTTAGCGTTCAATAAATTACACGCTGACGAAACATTTTATATTGCCGAAGCTGGCGCAAAACAGGCGGTCTATGAACTTAAGCAGGATAGATTCTGGCGGGCAGGCTTCACCGACGAAAAATTTGGCAGTGGTTCATTTACGGTAACCGTAATAGATAGCAGTATTGATACTGCTTTGATTGACACTATGATTATTCTTTCC
>JAQBFG010000197.1:0-7578 GCA_032123495.1 Candidatus Zixiibacteriota bacterium
TTGTGGCCGGCATTAACAAAATCTACTTTACCGCTCACCGGATCAAGGATCGCAATAAACAAGGTGGCAAAATCACCCGGCAGGCTGTTATTAAACAGTTGAATAGATACTTTTTCGACAGACTGCTTCAGATCAAAGCAATCAATATCATAAAGAATCCGGAAAGAGGCGAGAATATTTGACATCAAAAGTGCCGCCCCCATTCCCTTGCCACTGACATCGGCCACCATAAAAAGGAAGCGACCATCATTAAGCATGGTCATATCATACAGGTCACCGCCAACCAAACGCGATTGTTCCTGAAAAGCGAAAACATCGTACCCATCAATTTTGGGCGGTTCGGTCACTAGCAGTGACTTTTGGATCGATGAGGCCCGACTTAACTCAGCCTGAATAATTTCTTTTTCTTGCCGCTCATTCAGAAGTGTATAATTTAGGAGTTTGGAAGCTATAATATTTCCAAACGTGGCCATTACCCGCAAGTAATCATCATTATAAACATGCAGCGGCCGGGTAGTGTCAACATACAGAATACCAAGAACCTTGCCCTCATCGAACAATGGAACCGCCATTGCCGATCTCATCTCCGACATAATGATCGACTGCTGTTCAGCAAAACGAGGGTCCTCGGTCGGATCGGTAATTAAAATGGCGTTCTTATTTGTAATAATCTCATTAACGATCGTTTTCGATAAAGTCAATTTGCCGGGGTTTGAACCCTGAGGTAAAATACTGGCGGCTGTATAAATCTCCGATTGATCCTCTGAGACAAACAATACCATCAGCCGTTCGGCCGGAATAATTTTAGAAATTGCCTGCAATGAACGTTCCAGCATGACTTCTTTCGGTTCGGTCAAAACCAGTAGTTTGGCCATATCAAATATCGTCGGCAAAAGTTCCGGCATCTCACTGACTTTTTTAGGAAGCGGTTTGAGCGCTTCATTGATAGAAAGAAAGACAGATTTGATCGGCTCATCACCCGAAAGAGTTGTTCGCGGGAAAGTTGGTTTTGATGAAACCGTTTCACTGTCAGACGATAGTTTAAACTCGGTTTGCCCAAACATTATACTATCGCCCGGACCAATTAATATCCGACCCTCAATTCTTTTATCGTTGACCGCGGTCCCGTTGCGGCTACCGAGGTCGGCCAAAAATATCTTCTCTCCGGTTGAATCTACATCGATTTCGGCATGCAATCTCGAGACAGTTTTGTGCGGCAGGCTGAAATCGGCATTCGCATCCCGGCCCAGCCTATAGGTCCCTTTCACTAAATCCCAAGAATAAAATTTTTGACCATCGGTGCCGGTTAATTTATACATATATTATTGCCTTCGCTGTATATCAATTTGTGACCAATAAAAAACCTAATATATTTATATACGCCGCAAACAGATAAATCTTCAGATTTATACAATTTTCCAGACAAATATAATATAGATGATATAAATATTAAATTCAACCAGACTTTTTGACAGTTGTCAGAAATCGGGAGCGGAGCCGGTCACTCATCAGGGCCTTTTTAACCGCTGGCAATTTCAAAAAGCCGCCGACAAAACCTCTCATAAATGAATGACCGATATTCTGGGGATTATCAAAGATAAGATTTTGTAGCGTTCCTTTTTCCAGCGACTGCAAAATAATTTTTTCAAAAGTATCTTCCGGGTAAAGCACCTTTTGTTTCCGGGGAATCAATCGCATTGCCTCGGTATCGCACTTTAATGCACAAACACCGCAGCCGATACAGATCGTCTCGTCTATTATCGGAATATCATCATCTGACATTGCAATCGCATTAATCGGGCAACTTTCGGCGCAGTCACCGCAACCGGAGCAGGATTCATTGTCGCTTTTGGCAATATAATTAGAAGTAACGATCATATTCGGATACCCAAACTTGGTAATTCCTAACAGGACATTGCAGCAACAGCCGCAGCAGTGACAAACAAAAGAGGCATTTTCTTTAACATTGTCGGCACAAAAGACAAGTCCCATCTCTTTGGAACGGGCAAACAACTCCAGCATCTCTGATTTGGAAATCTCTTTGCCCATATCATGCCTTATTAAATAATCGGCCGAGCCGTCAAAGCTGGTGCAGGTTTCAAGTGGCACATCGCAGCTTTTTTGACCAACATGAAATTTTTCATGACGACAGGAGCAGATACCGACCGCAAACTTTTTGGCATTTTCAACCAGCGAGGTTGCTTTTTCATAGTCGAGCACCTCGACAAATTCTGATTCATCAACCGTGCCTTCATGCGGGAGGGTTCTCATAATTGAGACTTTTTGATTACCTTTCAGATTCTCATGGTAAAATTTGCCGTCGCCCAAATACTCATGAAACAGCTTGGCCCATTCCTTGTAATTAAGTTCTCCTTTGGTCCGCATCATAGTAAACTCAAAAATCCCAATTACCATCGGTGAGAGGATATAGCCATTTTGGCCGCCCATATTGATATCAATAACCAGTCCTTTATCGGCCAATGTTTCAAGCAGTTGTTGTAACTTGTCTTTATTATATCCGGTGACTTTGGCGATTTTATCCAAAGAGGCCAAACCGTACGGCATTTTCACCGCCAGTTCAGCTTCTTCGCTTGTATATAACTCTTTCAGGATTTTATATAATGTCGCATTCCATGGAGCGCGGCAGGTCGAATTATCAATCTTTTTCCCGAGCTTGCGGTACAGATCTTTTCCGACTAAATGTCCCATCTTAAATCCCTTTTTTCAGTTCCGATAATCTTTTCTTGGCGTCTCCTACAGAAGATAATCCTTCATCGGCATTTTTCCAGATATCAAGGAATATTTCATATTGTTTTATTGCATCATCGGTCCGACCAGCTGCTTCGTACGCCTGAGCAAGATAGAAATGACCTATCACTGAGCGTTCAGGATAATTTCTTCTGTTATCATCATAGCGAGACATTGCCTTTTCAAATACTATAACCGCCTTGTTTATGCTTCCATCTGCAAGATAACTTTGTCCCATTTTGATTGCGGTTCTGAATTGACTTGTTGGAGTGTATATCTTTTCCATAAGTACAACGGAGGAATCATAGTCCCTTTTTATCCTCATGATCTCCGCCATATTCTCAAAGTAATTGTTGAGTCGATCATTTTGTGAAGAATCAATTGACAGGTAATCATCATTAAGAATTTTGATAGTCTCATCAAATCTACCAAGTTTTGCATTTGCGATAGCCGTTATACCATTGATTGTCGTCATCCAAAACGGATTGGGGTTAGAAAGGTGGTTATACACCTCTCTTGCGCTATCGGCAAAGCTTTTTGCCAATTCCGGTTGGTCTAAGTAATTTAGATAGATTAAGCTACAATGATAATATTTTCTTAAAAGTGGCCAACTATTCGGGATTTCCTGTTTATCGATTTCAATTCCATTTTGGAGTAATTCAATAGCTTTTTTAAATTTACCCTGATGCAAAAGAGGCATGATTTGATTATAACGCCCCCAACCGCGCTGAATTGAGTCTGAGTGAGATATAAAATAGTTATAAATACTATCGGCTTTATGATATTGTCCTGAAAATGTGTAACAATCATCCAATTCCCAAAGGACATTTTCATCTTGGGGTACAAGTTTAAGATATTCATTAAATGATACAGCCGCAGAATCAAACATACCTGCATGAAACAGGAATCTGGCCCGGCTTTGAATAAAACCAGGTAATGTCGGAGATATGGCTATAGCTTTATCAATGGCCCAAATAGTTTTTTCTAAATCACCTATCTTGTCATATATAAAAGCCATCGTATTGTAAGTTTGCCCATGATAAGGGTTAAGCTCAATAACTCTATTAAAATATTTTATTGCCTCTTCATGTCTATTCAATGCTGAACTCAAAAACCACCCATATTCAATATTTGGAAAGACATCATAAGGGGCCAGTTCAACAGCGCGTTTTAGGTGTTTTTCGGCCTGTTCCATATGCCCGGTCAAAGATAATAATTTCCCGTACTTTTGATGCGGTGCGTTTTGATTGGAGTCAAGTTTCATGGCGCGTAATAAATATGATTCTGCCTCTTCAAATTTGCTCTCTCTTTCAAGCAAGTGAGCACCAAGCCAAAAGTGGGTTTTCCAGAAATCAGGGGCTATATCTATAGATTTTTTAAGTTCTTCTCTTGCCTTATCAAACATCCCAAACATCCCGTAATTCCAGCCCAGAACACAGTGTGACAACCAATAATCCGAATTTAGTTCAACAAAACGAGACAGGGTAGCCAGAGCATTGGCCGTATCGCCTTTTCTACCATACAGATAAGCAAGATCTATATACGATTGCTGGAATGACGGTTCAATTTCTATCCGGCGATCACTTATTTCTATCATCTTTTCGAGGTTACCTTCATTAAAGTAATCTCTTGATATTTCGGTTAATACTGATAACGACAACGGATCGAGCTCAAAGGCAATATCCAGATGCTGTTTCCTAAGCTCCATCTTTCCCTGTAGAGTTGCCAGTGTCGCGTACCAAAGATGACTCCAGGAATAACCAGGATTCAAATTAATAGATATCAGATATTCTTTTTCGGCTTTGTCCCATTCACCCATACGATACAATATTTGCCCCAATGTTGCATGACATTCAGCCGAGTTTTCATCAAGTTTTATTGCCCTGTTAATCGCGTCTTTGGCTTTTGGGTACGCCTCCTTTTCAGTTACATTACTAAATCCGGGCATTTGAATCCAGGCATCGCCCAATCCACAGTAAGCCAGAGCATAGGCTGTATCTAATGATATTGCTTCATTGAAATATTTAATTGCAGTTTTCAAGTCCTTTTCGGTCCGTTTACGCCAGAAATACCTGCCTCTCATATATGCATTATAAGCCTCTATATTGTTAGTGCCTCTTTTAGTTACGATTGTTTCATCAACACCCGCAAAAGTTACCTTCATTACATTGACAATATTCCGTGAGATTTCATCCTGTACTGCAAATATCGAAGTCGTTTTCTTAATGTATTTTTCAGACCAAATGTGAGCATCGTCCTCCACTCGGATTAACTGGGCTCTCACGCGAATGCTATCGCCTTCTTTCTGAATGCTCCCCTCCAAAATATTTTTGACCCCAAGCTTCTTGCCAATTTCTTTTAGATTCAATTCAGTTCCCTTGAAACTAAGCATTGACTGCATCGAAGTGACCTTCAATTGCCTTATAGAAGATAATCTGCCAATAATTTCATCGGTCATCCCTTCACATAAATAACCCTGATTTTTTTCCGGACTCAGGTCCCGAAAAACAAGCACTGCTATTGAATCGGTCCAGGTGGCATTTCCCCCCTTACTATCAAGAGGAAACTCACTTACTATAAAATAACCTATTACAGCAATTACAACGGCCGCCGCGACAGCAAACCAATATAGCGAAATTGATTTTTTATTCGTAATCACTCCAATTTGTAATCGTTTCAAATCGGACAGCATTCCATCCGCGTGCTGATAACGAGTTTCCCGGTTTTTCTCAAGAGCCTTATTTACTATTTGCTGGAGGTCATCAGTAACTCCTGATTTGTAGCGCGACAGCGGTTCCGGGGCTTCATGCAGGATGGCATTGAATGTCGCCGCTTCATATTCAGCTTTAAATGGTCTTTGTCCGGTTATCATCTCATATAAAATGACGCCTACCGAAAATAGATCAGATCGAGCGTCAACTTTCTCTCCATTCACCTGTTCCGGTGACATATATCCAACTGTTCCGAGAGTTGAACCGGTCTTGGTCAATTTTTCGGCGTCAAGAATCGTCGCCAAGCCAAAATCGAGGATCTTCGACCGACCATTTTTGTCGATGATAATATTTGCCGGTTTAATATCACGATGGACGATTCCAGCTGTATGCGCTTCATTAAGTCCTTCGCAAATCTGTTTGGTAATTTTAACCGCTTCGTTAATTGTTATTTTTTTCTCTTTAATCTTATTGTATAGCGATTCACCTTCAACATGCTCCATCGCAAAAAAGGGACGCTTCATAAACTCGGAGACTTCATAGATATGGACGATATTAGGATGATTCAATTGGGCCGCCGCCTGAGCCTCTCGTTTGAATCTATTGCGGCAATCTTCATCGGGACACATATTCGCAGGTAAAAACTTAAGAGCCACTTTTCGTTTGAGGGTTGTATCTTCGGCCAGATATACTTCACCCATCCCTCCGGCGCCGATTTTTTCAATAATCGTATAATGCCCAATCTTGGTTTCTTTGGTCAAGGCAACAAACGATTCAGTTCTGTCATTATCTGATTCCATCTTCCTTCTCATATTTTTCCAATAACGCGCGAAACCGCGGGTGGTCATGGAGAGGGGCAAGTTCCGGGGCAAGTTTCACCCAGTTAATAGAATACATCGATGGAATCTGTAAAAGATAATCCAGTTGATCAATAGCGAGATCAAACTCTCCAACTCCGGTATAAACAATTATAATATCTCTAATATAGTCGGAACCATTAATAGCATCAACGCTGATCGGCTCAATTTCAATAGCCCGTTTGGCGTTAATAATTGCATCATCTTTGCGCCCCAGACCGGCATAAATTTTGGCCAGGGAGGAAAGATATGGAGCCGAATTGGGCGTTTCCGCAACCAATTTCTCAAGAATCACACGCGCCGAATCAAAATAAATTTGTGCCATATTCTCATTTTTCATATATCTATAAGTTGCACCCTTTAAATAATAATAATCAAACCCGCCAATATTTTGCCATAAATATATTTCACCGGGTGTTTTAAGCAGATTCAGGGCCTTTTCATAATGTCTATCAATCAAATTATAGTAGGTTTCGAAAAATGTCAGCGCCGGGCTTCTCCCACAACTTGCCAGCGCTTGCTCAATAACCTGTTTTGATCGTGAGATATCACCAGTTTGGTTTAACAGCGCAAATGACTTCATTAGATAAGCCCAATAAATATCTGGTTCCAGGTCGATAACCATATTAAAATTTTTCAATGCCTCTTCATAATTTCTTCTTTGCGCCAAAGTAAGTCCTAGTTCATAGCGATAGGTAGCTTTCCTCGGATCAAGATGAATCGCCTGCTTTAACAATTCAATTGCTTCATCCCATTTTCCCTGACGGCGATAAACCCAGGCGATACTTGCCATCGCCAGACTATTATTTGGATAAAGCTTCAGGACATGTTTAAATGTTTCAACCGCCCGGTCGAAATCGCGAAGACCATGATAATAATACCAACCGAGAGCCTGATATGCTTCAGATGAATTGGGTGCAAGAGCCAAAGCTTTATCAATATAGTATTTGGCAGTATCTAAACGATCCGGCGAAGGATCAATATTCGCCCAATAAATTTCTGAATGAATCGCTCCCAGTTCGGCATATCCAACCGCAAAATCAGGTGCGATTTCAATTGCTTTCTCATGCATTTTTAGCGCCAGATCAATCTGCGTCCGTTGGGGACAGTCAACTGTGTAATATTGTCTTCCCCGCAAATAATAATCATAAGCAGCCGGATCAATTTTATTTTGCAGTGCCAGTGCATCATCTTCTTTTTGGAGAAGAGTGATGTCAAGTGCTGTCACCACTTCCCGCGCAATTGAAGATTGGACTCCAAAG
>JAQBFG010000198.1:0-2744 GCA_032123495.1 Candidatus Zixiibacteriota bacterium
ACTGCGGAAATTGGCGATAGGAAATATACCCTTAAAAGAGCTTTACCATCTGGTACAAGAGGAACTGAAAAATGACTGATATTTTCGAAGGGTATAAGGGTGCCGCGCTGGAGATCCTCAAGAAGTTTAATATTCGGGTCTGGAGCGAATCAAAAGTTAAAACTACCCGCGGTGACTTTGAGGGGATACTATTACCTCGCGCCGAAAACGACGATTACGACCATTTGGTTCTTAAATTAATAACAGGATACAATATTGGTATCGCCGTCGCAACTATTGAAGATATTAAAGAGGTCGGTTACAAAGAGGCGCATTATAAAATACCGGAAAAGGAATTCCCGGTCTCACCCGGCAAACCAAACATAAAACTTTTTGGTACCGGCGGTACAATTGCCTCACGATTAGATTATCGAACCGGCGCCGTTATTCCTGCATTCTCTCCAGGTGAGCTTTATGGGGCTGTTCCAGAATTAGCTGATATATGTAATTTATCTACCGAAAAACTGTTTGCCGTTTTTAGTGAAAATATGGGGCCATCACAATATAAAAAGCTGGCAATTTCTATTGGCAAGGAAATAGAAAATGGTATCGACGGTATCGTTGTCGGGCATGGGACCGATACGATGCACCATACTGCGGCGGCACTGTCATTTATGGTACAGGAAACGCCGGTTCCGATTGTTATGGTCGGATCACAAAGGTCATCGGATCGACCTTCATCGGATGCCGCCCTCAATCTTATTCATTCGACCAAAACTGCCGCCGAATCGGATATAGCCGAGACGATGGTCTGTATGTTTGGACCGACCTCGGACAAATACTCCCTGCTGCATCAGGGAACAAGAGTCAGAAAGATGCACTCTTCGTATCGTTCGACTTTTCGGACTATTGGAGATATACCCTTAGCAATGGTCGACAAAGATAAAATCACACCAATAAAAGACGATTATAAAAAACGGCGCAAAGATACAAATGTGAAAATTCTGCCGTATTTCGAAGAAAAAGTTACACTGTTGTACTATTATCCGAACATGCAGCCTGATATTATCGATTCACTGGTGGATAACGGGTATCGCGGAATAGTTATTGCCGGAACTGGCTTGGGACACGTTAATAAAGCAGTTTATCCGGCTATTCGTCGGGCGACCAAAAAAGGTGTCGCAATTTATATGACCGTTCAGACCCTCTGGGGATATGTGCATATGTTTGTTTATGATACCGGACGCGACTGTATGGCGGCTGGAATAATACCGACCGAAAACATGCTTCCGGAGGTGGCCTATATTAAATTGGGCTGGGTTCTGGGGCAATCTGAGGACCCCGAAGAAATCAAAAGACTGATGCTGACCCCAATCGCCGGGGAGATAACCGAGCGGGAACCATACAATGGCTATTTGATCTTCCAGGGTGGTATTCCCGAAATCGAAGATTTCCTCAAAAAAATTCATAAGTAAGCCGTAATCTTTTTGATATTTTAATTTTAGAAAACCGTTTATTTATGGCAAAAAAAAGTATAATCCGAAAGATTTTTAAAATGTTTTTCATCATAGGTGCAGCTTTCATTTTATTAATTGCGGCGCTCGCTTATTTTTCGACCGATGGTCTTTCACAATTTGGGGCCAAACCGGATGGCAAATGGCTTGAAAGGGCAAAACAATCACCTCATTTTAATGGAGAGAAGTTCATAAATAGCGTGCCGACCAATCTTTCATGGAGTTACAATGATTATAAGAAGATGCTTTCCAAGTGGTTCTCCGGCGGTGAGGATAGAGAACCACAAGAAAATATTGAAGTTGTTGGTTTGGATTCTTCCGCTATTGAATCATTTTCAGAATCAGATATTAATGTTGTTTGGCTGGGCCATTCCACTATTCTTTTGGAAGTTGAAAATAAAAGAATTTTGATTGATCCGGTCTGGAGTGAACGATGCTCACCAATTAGTTTTATGGGGCCTAAGCGCTTTTTCCCGGTCCCAATTGAGTTGGAGAAACTTCCTCATATAGATGCGGTATTGATTTCGCATGATCATTATGATCATCTTGATAAAGATGCGGTTGTGACGCTGGCAAAAAGGGGCGTTTCGTTTTATGTCCCTCTTGGAGTCGGTGCTCATCTGGCCAAATGGGGAATTGATAAAACAAAAATCATTGAATTTGACTGGTGGGATAGTTGCTCATTAATAATTGACAGTCTTGAAATTATCGCAACACCCGGCAGACATTTTTCCGGCAGGGGATTGTTCAGTTCTACCAATTCAACTTTTTGGGTGACCTGGGTGATTAAAAGTCCAAATAAATCAATATTTTTCTGTGGCGATACCGGACCGTTCCCCGGTTTCAAAGAGATAGGCGAGAAATTTGGACCGTTTGATCTGACTTTTATGAAAATTGCCGCTTATAGTGAGCAGTGGCCGGAAATTCATTTAACTCCCGAACAGGCGATAGAGGCACACATAGAACTTAATGGGAAAAAACTTATACCGATTCACTGGGGCACTTTTAATCTTGCTTTTCATTCCTGGTTTGAACCAGCCGAGAGGCTGCTTAAATCTGCCGACAAAAACGGAGTGGATTTGATTATGCCGCGTCCCGGTCAAATAATAAAATTATCCACGCCACCAGAATTTGACTATTGGTGGCGGGAGTTTAAATAGTTTTTATCAGACCGGTATTTTATCGCCGTGCAACACTTGATACACGATTCGATTCAAATTCTCCGCTTTGTACGGTTTGGTGATCACTCCA
>JAQBFG010000199.1:0-10811 GCA_032123495.1 Candidatus Zixiibacteriota bacterium
GCTCTTGGCGAAATCGATCCGAAAAAAATAAAAATATATGCGCCAAAATTCGATTCTGAATCTGAAAAGATAAATATATATAATTTTGAAACCGGTCAATTGGAAACGGCCGATTTAAAACAAATTGTCAGAAAAGTAATCAATAGCAAAAATATCACTATAGACGCCGCATAATTATCATTTCGGTCTGGCAATTCAAAAACAGTTTAACAGCAAAATTTTATTTTAATAGGAAAGCAATTGCTTTCTGCCAAAATCCAATAGTTATGATTTATTTTACGTATATAAATATATCAGGAATCTCATGGTAAAACAGTAATTGTGACGGAAAGTTATATTAAGATATTGAGGGGAAAAAATGTATCCTGAATTAGCCGGAAAACACGCTCTTGTCACCGGGGCGACACGTGGTTTCGGAAAAGCGATTGCCTTAAATCTTGCAAGGCAGGGTGTCAAAGTTATCGTAAATTTTCGCCGCAGTATGACCGAGGCCGATAGCGTGGTCGATGAAATTAAAGGCTTGGGTGGCGAGGCAATCGCCATGAGAGCCGATGTTGGCAAGATCGAAAGCCTGGAAAAGATGTTTGCCAAAATTAAAGAGATATGGGGACAACTTGATATTCTTGTGGCCAATGCTGCTTTTGGTGTTCCGGGTAATCTGATGGAAGCGACACCAAAATATTGGGAGATTACACTTGCTGCCTCGGCCAGGTCACTTCTTGATATGTCGAAACTGGCGGTTCCATTAATGAACAATAATTACGGGCGGATAATAAGTATCACCAGCGATGGCGGCCAATTGGTAATTCCCGGATATGGTGTCGTTGGTGCTGCCAAGGCTGCGCTTGAATCGGTAACCCGTGGGTTGGCCTATGAATTGGGACCAAAAGGAATTGTCGTTAACGGTGTGTTGGCCGGATTGGCCAATACTAAATCGGCGCGATCTATCCCTGGGGCCGTTGATGTTATGGATCATGCAAAGTTCCATACTCCTTTGGGCCGGATAGTAGAGCCGGAAGATATTGCCAAAGTAGTTGCATTTCTTGCCTCGGAACAGGCCGATATGATCTGCGGGCATTTTGTTACTGTTGATGGCGGCAGAAATATCGTTGGCTAAAAATTAAATACTAATTTTAATATCCAAATATAAAAAAAGGCTCGTGGTAAACGAGCCTTTTTTTATCGAATAAAATTTATCGATAAATTACATATCCATATCACCGGTATAACTATCGGTATGTTTCGGATCAACTCTTAAGCGATACAAAGCGGCCCATGCTTTCATGCCGGTTTCGGCATAAGGCGCGGCATCTTCGGCATAAACAAGATTCTGATCTTCAACACCATCGAGCCAGTAATATGTCCAGGCACCATGATTCAAATCCGGTGCATCGTAAGAATTCTTACGATTGGAGGCGGTTGCCATAAATGTCCCGGTGGTGATATCAAGATGAAAATCACCAATCACGCAGGCATCAATAGCGACAAGTTTCTTAGTGCAGCTTACCGCATTAAAATATGACATCACATAGCCGTGCGTTACATAGTACAAATCTGAAGAAATCAGGGCTGACCCGGCTGTCGATTTTCCGCCATGACCGGAATAGCTGAAAGCAACCTCATCACCCGGTTCGGCATTATCAATCAACCATTGGAGGCCGGCGGTGATATTGTCGGCAGTGGCACTTAGATCAAGATCCATCCGGCAGGTAAATCCTTCCGATTGGAACCATGACTTCATTGCTTGTGCGTCGTCATCGCAGTATTGGAGGTCATTAGCAGTGCCTTCATAATTGGAGATACCGACAATGTAGGCATACTTATGAGCCGGATTTGGATTCGGATCACCAGAAGTAGTGTCATCTGGCGGCGGCGGCGGCGGTTTCTTGTTAGCAATGGCGATCGGAACCTTGCTGATGTCTTCGGTGAACTGCAGCACAACTGCCTGTGGACGAGTCTCTATAAACTGAGGTCTTTCCACAAGTGCGATCGAGTGATCAACACCAGGATTGGTGTTTGGTTGGGTTGGAGGGGTACTACTGCATCCAAAAATCAGCAGCAGCGTCATCATGGCCAGAACAAGGCCAAGAAGTTGTTTCATAGTGCCTCCTAAAGTGAGGGTTAGAGTTATGTAGGGTCATTATTAATATAAAAAAGTTTAAAAATTATGCAATAATAAAATGATACAGGACTATAGAAGTCCATGAAGTATTCTAATGACCAATTTGCGAAATTATTTACAATTATAAACTTAATTAAAATGAAATATTAACAAGCTATGCATTTTGATTTACGAGTTAATATAATTTTGCAAATATTGGGACTTGCAGATTATAAATGAAATTATAATATTGTTAATTGGTTATGGTGACTCAATATAAAATATCAAAAGCTATTAGCTATATATTAATATATTTGACCTTTTTATCTCTTCAATCTGCCGCTCGAACAGCATACAATAAAGATGAAGATATATTTCAAATACGAAAAATAAATATAAATGAACCGTATGTTGATATTGGTGTGCATCGTGTTGGTAAATTAGGTCTAACAGTTATCAACACCGGAAATATCGGAACCGCCTGGACTTCGATGCTGGACCCCCGGGACCCGTCTCGTATTGCTCCCTCGGCAATATATCCTTATCCCGGCAATAACAAATATTTGTATACCGGGACAATTTGGATCGGTGCGGTTGTTGGGCGAGATACCCTGGTTTCGGTCGGCTCCGACGGTTGGTTTTATGTTAATGAAATGTGGCCAAATCCATTTCCAAATGGTGAGGTCCAATTTCGGTCGATAACAAATCCCGATGATTTCGATGCTGTTTCTGAAGAAGATTTTATAATGATCTACACCGATACCGTAACCAATCCGGCCTTGGTTGCTGTTGATCCCACCGATGCCCGTCCTCATATCCCTCTTAACATTGAAATAAATCAGCGCAGTTATGCCTGGAGTTATGCTTATGCTGAAGATTTTGTACTGTTTGACATGTCGATTAAAAATATTGGTAATAGAATCCTTAACAAAGTCTATATGAGTCTTTATGTTGATGCCGATATCAGCAAGGTCGGAAGTTTCGATGAATTCACCGATGATATCAGCGGCTTCAGAAAAGCGATTAATTCTCCTTTTGGATGCGGCTGGATCGATACAATAAATATCGCTTGGATCGCCGACAATAATGGCCGTAACGATAACGACAGCGAAGATGATTGTCCCTTTAGCGCCGGGAATTATACCGGTATCAATGGAATGCGAGTGATTCGAACCCCGTCCGATTCGCTAAAATACTCTTTTAATTGGTGGATATCAAACGGCAACGCATTGCTTGATTTTGGTCCCAGAAAAGTCGGGTCCGAAGAAAACCCATTCAGGGATTTTGGAGGGTTTCTGGGGACACCGGTAGGTGATAGAAATAAATATTATATTATGAGTCACGAAGAGTTCGACTATGATCAACTATTTAGTGCCAAAGATAATACCGGCGACGGCTGGTTGGAACGTGGAGCAGATGCCTTCGATTTTGCCAATGGTTATGACACTCGTTTTCTACTTTCATTTGGTCCTTTTGATATTTCCCCCGGCGAAGTCTTACCATTGACCTACGCCTATGTTGCCGGAGAAAATTTCCATGAAGATTGTCTGGCTTATGAAAATATTTTTAATCCATCATTACCGGAAGAGTACTATAATAGTTTTAACTTTGATGATATTGGATTGAACTCTATCTGGGCCGGGATGATTTACGATAACCCGGGGGTTGATACCGATGGCGATGGTTATCGTGGCAAGTATCGGGTTTGCATCGAATCTACATTTGTAGATAATAACTGGTTATACAATTTTGATACTGTCTATCATCAGGGCGATAATGTCCCAGATTTTAGAGGTGCCTCGCCGCCGCCGGCGCCGGAACTCTGGGTGATAAATCCGTACCCGACCGGTGACACTATCAGAAGCCTGGTTGTTCCCCATATCAATGAAGAGAACAATTCCGGCGAAATGACAATTCAATGGTATGGGTATCGCTCGGAAACAACCAAAGACCCGTTCAGCGGACAGATCGATTTTGAGGGGTATCGGGTTTATATTTCACTGACCGAAAATCTAACCGGCTTCTATAAAGTTTGTTCCTTTGATAAAGAAGATTATAATCGTTACCAGTTTAATCCGTATGCAACCACGATCGAAAATGAATGGGAATTAAACTATCTACCTTTTTCTATTAACGAGCTAAAAAATTTATATGGACAAGATTTTTTTCCGGATTTGTACCGACGCGACAGTCCCCTTTATTGGGAAGGTATTTCCTACTATTTCGCGGCACAGGATTGGAATCAATCTGATTTGACCGATACCACAAAAATCCATAAGATATATCCAAATCAACCTCCGCCGACCACGCATAATCATGATTCGGCCTGGGTCTATTATCGGGATGAAATGACCGATAATAAATATTTCAAGTATTACATGTATCAGTACAATGTTAAAAACCTGTTGCCGTCGAACAAATATTATTTTTCGGTGACAGCTTTTGATTTTGGATCGCCCTCCAGTGATCTCGCTTCATTGGAAACCCGACCAAATAAAAACTATATCACTGAGTTTCCTCAAAATCAAAATTCAACCATTGAATCGTCCGGATTAAATGTTATTGTTTATCCCAACCCGTACCGGGCCGATGCCAATTACCGTGATAACGGATTTTTTGAGGGGAGAGGGATGGAAAATCCGCCCGATGAAAGAATGCGGCGAATCCATTTCACTAATCTCCCGCACAGATGCACTATCCGTATATTTTCTATTGATGGCGATCTTATTCGAGAATTACATCATGATCAACCAAAAGACTATCCGGAAGCGATGCACCATGAATGGGATCTGATCACCCGCAATACTCAGATGGTGGTTTCGGGGATATATTATTATTCCATTGAATCCGAGTATGGAAATCAAATCGGCAAAATCATAATTATCCTGTGAATTAGATGTTGTAACTCTTTGATCTGTTTAAGATTCGCTGTGTTTCGTAAAATAAAGCATTAATCAATTGCAAGAATAATATCATTGGATAACCTATTATTATGGGAGTATATAATAGATTGAATGGAGGTGAACTATGAATTTATCTGAAATTCTCTTGATAGTAGGCGTTCTTTGCGGGGCCTGGAATGTTGCGATGAGCGTATCAATTTATGGCTTTTTGCAGAAACGGAAGGTACCCGTTAGTTTTATTTGGCTTCGATTGATGGCGCCAAAATATGCTATGCAGTATAAAGAAATTACCAGAGTCGAAACGGGGAAAGTGGGGTCGTTATATTATCAATGGATAGTCTCAATCAATCTGGCCTTGGTCTTCTTTGTAATTGCGGTTATTACAATACTGTAACCGGCCTGTCTGCCATTTCAATTTATATCAAAAAATAAGGCGGGATTTAAGAAATCCTGCCTTATTGATTATTTCAAATTATTGAGCTGTTAATTTTCCAGATTCCAGTTCTAAATGCTTTCAAATCCAATTGGACTATCATCCGAACATCTACATTATATGTCTCTATTTTTTGGTGGCGACAATAGCGATCTCTGGCGAATTTGGTTTGTATGGAGTCCCGGAAACATTAGAAAAGTATTCGTTGATACGGAAACCGTTTTCCTCAAATTCCTTTTCCAATGATTCCAGGCTATAATATTGTAGCCAGTTATACACTTCAAATGTTCTGGATTTTTCAATAATCGTGTATTTGTCTAAAAAAACTTTTTCATTTTCATATTTGTAACTGTTCACAAATCCATAATAATCTTTTGGCGACCAGAAACCGCTGTGCAGCATATGCTCATGAGTTGCCATTTCTTCTCTTTGCTCAAAAGCATTCAAAGAAAAAACATCGAGAAGAACAAATCCATCATTTTTTAGGTATTTGTAAAACTTGCCTATAAGTTTCTTTCTTTGTTTTGGACTTAAGGGACATAGGTCGCAATAAATCAAAGTAATGAGATCAAACTTTTTGTTTGTGGTAAATTTTAAATAATTTTGCTGAATATAATCGATGTCAAGATTATTCGCTTTCGCCGTTTTCTTAGCATGTTGGATAGATCTTTTGGAAAAATCAATTCCGGTAACATCGGCTCCGGTTTCTGCAAACCTGGTCGTATATAATCCCGGGCCGCATCCAAAGTCGCATACTTTTCTATTCTCCCGTATATTAAAACGAGAAATAATCCATTTTGCAGATTTATCAATAAATGCCTTATTTCTCGATGCAGGTTCAACATCTTCATTTAGATGATACTCAAGCATTTTATTGGAGATATGTTTATCGTTCCATAGTATGTCGGCCGTGTAAAATTCCCACGGTTTTGGACGTTTGTAAATATTATTTAGTGAATCATGCATACTATATTAATTACATCTATTCCAGACTCCAGCAGGCGATATTATTAACATCAAGGGTGTCGGCTCCGATAAAATCACCGCCGACATATAACTTATTATTAAAAACGGCCATATCATTGATCGTTCCAAAATCACCTCTATATATGCCCAATCCCAAAGGCAACCATGATGAACCATTCCATGAAGCTATGCTATTCAAGGCAGTTTCCCCTGAATATGAAAACTTTCCCCCGGCAATCAGCTTATTGTTGAATTGAATTAATGATTCAACGGTACTATTAATACCGGCTCCCAAAGAATCCCACAGGGTCGTAGCATTTCCAAATGAGGCAATATTAAGTGCGTTAATTTCACCTGCCTGATTGAATTGTCCGGAAACAATTAGTTTACTGTTAAAAACTTCCATATTAAACACCCAGGGAGTAAAAGTACTGCTGACACCCAACCCGACCTGATCCCAGGCCGATCCATCCCAAAGAGCAATACAACTGGCGTCATTGCCTCCCGCTTGCGTAAATAATCCTCCGGCAATAAGATTGCTATTATACACTGTTAAAGCTTCAACCCTATCATTGACACCACTTCCCAGCGCTGACCATACTGTCCCATCCCAGGCAGCGACATAATTGGCCGATACACCTCCGGCACTGGTAAACATCCCACCGGCAATTAGCTTGTTGTCATAAACAGCCAAGGCGAAAACGCGGTTGTTCATACCGGTGCCAAGTGCCGACCATACGGTTCCATCCCACGCGGCAATATGATTGGCCGTGATGCCGCCAGCCGTAGTAAAATATCCGCCAACTATCAGCTTGCCATCATATATAGTAAAAGAAAGCGCGGCATTGGAAAGTCCCGCCCCGAGTGTCGACCAGCTGGTCCCATCCCATGCAGCAATTCCATTGGCAGTCATTCCGCCGGCGCTATCAAAACCGCCACCTATAATTAATTTGCTGTCATATTCAATTAGAGCATGAATATTACCATTGGTTCCCAATCCAACTTCACTCCATCTCCAGGTTCCCGAAGGTCCAGCCGAATCTTTGGAGCAACCATTCAACAGAAAAGACAATAGTAAAAGTATCACAATATTCTTTAATGAAATTAATCGACTGCAATTCATATTCAACCTCCAAAATTTATTTATTCGCAGATGCATTTAATACATTTTTATATCTTTATAAAAGATATAAAATTGAATTCAACAAATCAATTTTTTCTTATAACAATGAAGCAGAACTAATTTATAATATTTTCAGATATAACAACAGATTTTTCGACTTCCGCAAGAGCTTCTCTTGTCAGGATCGATTGGTATACTTCATTGAGACGGTTGATATGTTTCTGTATCGTCTGCGGATCGAACCAAAAATTATCAAAAGCATTATGTCCCATCGCCGAGGCGGTCTCAGAATTATTCAATTTGATAATTGCCTCAGTTAGGCTATCCAAATCGCCGCCTTTAAACCATAGTCCGGTTTTCTTGTCAATCACCATCTCTCGTGCCGCCGAACAGTCGGGAACAATAGCCGGGATTCCGTTGGCTGCCGCTTCGGCCACAACTAACCCCTGAGTTTCATACCAGAGCGATGGCAAGACCAGCGCCCGTGCCGAACGGATATACTCATTAACCTTATCGTGTGAAACCCATCCCGTGATTTTTATCTCCGGATATTTCTCCTCAAGTTCTTTACGGCATTCACCATCGCCAACAAAGATAGCTTCACAATTAGCTTTGCGTAAACTTTCAGCCAAAAGAAACAGTCCCTTTTCCGGAGTCAAACGGCCTATTAGAATAAATTTATTGGTTCTTTTGTTAAACTCGATCGGAGCCTGTTTATCGACAAAGACCGGATTGGTTACGTCATAGATATTGGCTTCATCAGGTAAATATTCTGCCAGGATATCCCGACTAAAATCTGAAATTGATATATAATGTTTGACATCGGCGGGGATCCGTCCAATATGATTCTGAATATACTGACGATTCAATCGATACAACTTTTGCAAATAGTTCGCTTTATCACAATTTGATAGTACACATGCTTTTGAAAGTGGTTTTAATTTGCATATATGTTTTTTCTTATAATTATAAAAACCGCCGTTGGGGCAGGCGACAAAATAATCATGAAGCGAAATGATTACGTGGAATTTTCTTTGAATAGCTTCTTGGACTACACTTGACGATAACGATTTTGTCCAACCATGAACATGTACTATTGTTTTTGCAGGATCAAAATCATCCAGGCATAAACTCATCTTTAAAGCGGCCTCCTTATTCCAAAGGCCTTGCCTTATCGCCCGCAAACGGTTGGGATCTTTGGCGATCTCAAACTGATCGGTACAGATAACTTTAATATTTTTATGATTTAGATCATCGGCTACCGGAGCGACCGCCGTAAACAATGTAACCGTCTGACCCGCTTCGGCCAATGCTCTGGCAGAATTAAGTGCTACCATTGCGGTTCCACCGTTATAATGCGCAAAATCATTTACAATTATCAAGTCGTATGAGTCCATACCGTTTTCTCTTTAATACTTAGACCTCTTCCAGAACCAATTCTTCTATATTTTCATCAAACTTTGTTTCATCAACATATTTTATAATCCTGGCCGGATTGCCAACCACCACGGCATTAGGTGGTACATCTTTGACTACCACACTCCCAGCTCCGATTTTTGCATTATCGCCGATTATGATTCCACCGATTATAACCGAGTTGGCGCCGAATTCAACATTATCTCCAACCACCGGACTGGGACCCTGTGATTCGTCTGGATTCATGACACATCCAAAAGTGGTGCAATGCCGAAGATGAACGTTTTTTCCCAAAATAGTGCGATCGTTAACGACCAGACTGTACCCATGTTGTATTCTTAAGCCAGAGCCGACTTTGGTCGAGGCTCGCAGTTCAACACAAAGGATATATTCGACAATCACCCGATAGATGACCATCAGGGGAACCCCTAGCCACCATATCAGTGTTCCTTTGTGACGGGCGAATAGATTGACCACCCTGAAAAAAGCGAGAATAAAGATTATCTTAACATGCCCTCTGTTCCTCTGATAATCTTGAAAAATATATTGTAACATTGTTTTTTCCCAATTCTTTAAAAATTAGTAAGCAACCGGGGCCAACGCCTCTTGTTCGGCATTGATTACACTTATAAATGCCTTATGCAATTTTCTCATATTCTCCTGATCCAAAACATGCGGCGATCGTTTTGGATTATCCCAGAGAGCGTCATAGGAATTACATAAAAGTTTTTCGATAAATTTGCAGTCGGCTTTATAATCCCGCTTGAAATTTGTTAGCAGTTCATACACCAGCGGACGCAGAGCAACTATGTTGGTGCAGCTATGAACCGATGAAAGCCCCTCAAAAAACATCGGGCAAAAGGTAATCGCCGGAATTCCGAAAAGTCCGGCCTGATACGCCGTCGTGCCGGAAACGGTGAAAACAATATCGGTGCGACGGAGAACGTCAAAAGTGGAAACGTCGTATTTAATAAGTTTAACACCCGGGATTCGTTTTACCTTTTGAAAGAAGCTGTAATTGTTCATATCAAGGAAACTATTATGCTCTTTGATTATCAGGGTCGTATCAACCGGCAGGGCACGACGAATATCTTTTATAAGTTTCAGCTGATCGCTGAAATATGAGCCCATCACATCAATCGATGATTCCGGTTGCACATGCATCGGAAAATAGGCGAGACGTCCTTTTAGATCCTCCAGCTTTTCATAGTTGGGCAGATACTTCATGCAAAAGGAGTTAACAACTCCTTTAAGCCGCAGTTTTATTCGTCCACCAATATCATGATGAGTCAGATTATTTTGACTGAACACCTTTTTATGATTTAGCCGGTTTTTAATAGATTTTGCTATTTGCCGGTAATCAATTATTTTTCGTTTACTCATTTTGATCGAATAACTCGGAGTCGGCAATGTCTGCTCAAATCTTTTAATTAATTCATTTCCGGAAACCATTGTTGATGTTTTGTCGGGGCGAGGGTAAAATCGGTAATCATGATAGCTGTCGGTAAAAAACAGCCGATTTTCCGGATAACGGGTTAACCGGGGAACCATAAATTTGATTCCGAGCGTCTGACAAAGAATGTATGAGATAATTTCATTGGAATTGGTTGGTTCGGCAAAAAAATGTGTTATCTGTTTTTCTCTAAAGAAATTCCTGATATCACGATAATACAAGTAAGCATATTCAAGGACATCCGGTTTATTTTTGTAACGGAGGAACGAATCCATCATTAAAGCCTGATTGATAGTCAAGTTTGCGATCTCTTCACTCCTGACAATCTCACTGGCCAAAGATTCTTTTTCGGTTTCATCGAGAAAGTTTGATTTATCATAGATAAGTTGAAGAATATCTTCTCGTTTTACTCCTTT
>JAQBFG010000200.1:0-20656 GCA_032123495.1 Candidatus Zixiibacteriota bacterium
TGACATCTGAGCCGATGACTTGGGAGTAAAATCAAGATTGGATGCAATTATAAAACCGAGGAACGTAAAAAACAATCCCAATAAAATAAAAGAGACAATGCGTGTACTCTTACCCATGAGCGTAAAAGACCTCCCCATAAATCCAAATACCTCCTTAACTACGGAGCCTCAAATAATACGGCTTTTTTCATTTTTTGTCAACATATTTATTTATATATTTCTTATATATAACTATTATACTTATATTTAGATATTCTGTTTCAAAAACCCCTTTTTATTTTTCCTGATAGGTTATACGCCGCTTTCTCATAATCATTGGCATTAAGCAGCCTTATAATTAAAATCAAATAATCCGACAATCATTGACTTTTGGGCTTTTATTAGATTAATTATTTTTATGTCAATAAAAAACGAATCCAATATTCTTATTAGTTTTTGCCATTTACTCTATAAAAATGGTATGATAGCCGGATTTGATGGTAATTTTTCGGTCAGGCTTGATAATAACTCAATTTTAATTACCCCTTCCGGCAAACCAAAAGGATTTTTGGAACCGGACGATCTGATTGTAATCGATCTCTCCGGCCAGAAAATCTCGGGCTATGGAGAGCCGTCGTCGGAAACGGCGATGCATCTTCAGGTTTATCAAAACCGATCCGAAATCAAGGCTTGCTGCCATGCTCATCCGCCTTACGCGACCGCTTTTGCAGCATCTGGTAAACAATTACCTGATAATATATTACCAGAAATATTGTTGAGTATTGGGGATATTAAATTAACTGAGTATATTCCCACCGGTGTCGCCAAAGAATGGGTTAAATTGGGGCAGTATATCAAAAAGAGCAATGCCGTTCTATTGGCAAATCATGGCGTGTTGACCCTGGGAACCGATGCCGAAGAAGCTTATTTTCGGATGGAAACGGTTGAGCATTTTGCCAAAATCGCCTTTCTCGGCGAAAGTCTGGGTGGGCTTAAAGTGCTTGATACTGATGAAGTTGCCAGACTAAATAAAATCAGAGAGAATAAGTTTTTGTGATTTTGGCCTATATATCAATTTTTTTTTGAAAAATATAAAGAAGCGATTGACAGCGCCTTAAAATAGATTAGTTTGGAATCAAAGCCGGAGGAGTAATTGACATGGATGTTATCAGATTAGGCGGGATGATATTTTATGGCTATCATGGTGTCAGCGCTGCCGAAAAAGAGACCGGACGACGGTTTGAGGTCGACTGCGAACTCGAAGCCGATCTGGCTGCCCCCGGAAAAACTGATAAGTTAACCGATACCATTGATTATGTCGCCGTTTATAATTGTATAAGAGAGGTTGTTGAGGGCCAGGCATTTTCTCTGGTCGAAAGTCTGGCGACTACTCTGGCAGATAACATTTTGGAAAAATTCCCGATTTTCCGGGTAACTTTAAAAGTCCGCAAAAAAATCCCGCCGATTGCCGGGACGATCGAACATATAGAAATTGAGGTAACTCGCCGTCAACCTGATGCTTCCAAGATAATTTCCGATAATAAAGAGTAAAAGAAAAACAGGAAGCATAAGAGGAAATTATTATGTCAAACACTGTATATTTGTCACTCGGTTCCAATCTTGGCGATAGAGAAAAAAATCTGTTCAAGGCGAATGAAATGATTGCAGCGATGGAAGGTTTTGAGGTCATCAGTTACTCACCGATTTATGTTAACCCGGCGATTGAGATGGATAAAGATTCCCCCGGCTTTTTTAATATGATTGTCAAAGGTGAATTTACCTACCGGCCGGCGGAGCTTTTGAGCAATGTGGAAGATATTGAGATTAAACTGGGACGAACTAATAAGGGCGAATGTAAACCGCGTACAATAGATATTGATATAATTCTTTTTGGGGATGAAGTAATTGAATCTGAGAAGCTGTCGATTCCGCACCGGAAAATGACCGAGCGGGCGTTTGTTCTCAAACCGATGCTTCAGATCGATCCTGAAATTCTTCATCCTGTGACCAAAGAGAAACTTAAAATATATTGTGATAAGTGCAATTGTGACGAACTTGTGTTGTACAAAGAACTGACTGAGGTAAATGTCTGAACCGAATTATATAGCGATTGAGGGTGTTATTGGGGCGGGGAAAACAACTCTGTCCCGGATGCTGAGTCGGGAGCTAAAGGCCGAACTTTTACTCGATGATGCTATGAACAATCCTTTCCTGACAGATTTTTATAAAAATTCCAGACGGTACGCCTTTTCGGTCCAACTTTTTTATCTGCTAACCCGATATCAACAACAGCAGACCCTTTTGATGCGTGACCTGTTTGCGCAAAGAATAATCGCCGATTATACTTTTGCCCGTGATAAAGTTTTTGCCTCGGTAAATCTATCTGAGCGGGAGTTGATCTTATACGAGAAACTGATGCCGCTTCTCAGTTCTGAGATTCCAAAACCGGATCTGACCATATATCTTCAGACATCAACACCGGTTCTGCTCGAACGAATTAAGAAACGGAATGTTAGCGTTGAAAAATCGATTGATGCCGAATATATCGGAAAACTCAACGACGCTTTTAATCATTACTTTTTCCATTACGACGATTCTCCTTTGTTGGTGGTGAAAACCGATGATATCGATTTTGTCGAAAATCAGGATGATTTCAAAAATCTGGTCGAGATGATCGGGAAACCTCTTACCGGTAAAAAATATTATGTTCCGGCCGGAGCAACAGCATGAGCAGTTACAAAGAAAATAAAGATAAAAAGACCCGCAAAAAAATAACGGTTTCCAAATTTATCGCCAAAAAATCGAAAGGTGATAAGATCGCTGTTTTAACCGCCTATGATTATTACACCGCGCGGTTTCTTGATCGCGCCGGAGTTGATTCGATTCTGGTTGGCGATTCGGTCAGCATGGTGCATTATGGCGAAGATAGTACCCTTCCGGTGACGATGGAGATCATGCTGGCACATACGAAAGCCGTTTCCGACGCAACCGAGTATGCACTGGTGATCGGCGATATGCCGTTTATGTCGTACCAGCCATCGCTTGAAGTTGCCGTGACCAATGCCGGAAGATTCCTCAAAGAGGGAAAAGCCGAAGCGGTCAAACTTGAAGGCGGAATCGAGATGGCGGCGACGGTTAAAAGAATCGTTGAGTGTGGAATTCCGGTGATGGGACATATCGGACTTACCCCGCAATCGATTCATCGCTTTGGCGGAGCAAAAGTACAAGGACGCAAAGAAAAATCTATCGCGTATCTGCTTGAATCGGCGCAAGCACTTGAGGAGGCGGGGGCGTTTTCGATGGTATTGGAATTAGTACAAAAAGATACCGCCGAGAAAATAACAAAGCTGGTACATATTCCAACCATCGGTATCGGTGCTGGGATCAACTGCGACGGACAAGTACTAGTCATAAATGATATTCTTGGACTGTACGAAGATTTCAAACCAAAATTTGTCCGTCAGTATGCCGATCTTGCACCAACTATCGAAAAAGCTGCATCAGAATTTATCGCCGATGTTAAATCCGGCGCCTATCCCTCCGACGACGAATCGTTTTAGATAATTTATTGTAACCGTGCCGTCAGGAAAGGGTTTCTGATGCCGCAGGTAATCTGACGGGTGTGGCTACCCGACAGCATAAATATCGATTCACGCTGGTGCGGGAATGTCATTAATAAAATATGGCAGTGACATTGATGGCTATAAAAAAGGGCGGTCTGAGAAGAGACCGCCCTAACGTGAAATGAGAAATCTGTTTTTATTTCAACAGTAACATCTTTCTGGTTTGGTTATAATCACCAGCATTAATGCGATAGAAGTAATAACCGGTTGATACCTGATTACCTGAGAAATCTATACCTCCCCAATTAACTTCATAATATCCGGCTGGTTTTGATTCATCAATTAAGGAGTTGATTTTCTGACCGAGCAGGTTAAATATATCAATCGTAACAAAACTGCTGACCGGCAGACTATAACCGATTGTTGTTGCGGGGTTAAATGGGTTGGGATAATTCTGCTTCAACTCAAAACTCAAAGGAAGGTTGCCATTGATATCATCGCCGATGTCGGAAATCAAGGAGTAATCAAAATCAATTGTTCTGGAAATATCAGGAGCTTCACCAATAGTAACGACAGTCGGAGCTGGTGCATCAAAATCGGCGAACCCGTTTGGTGGAATTATCGTCCAATCGCCATCACACAAGTTCATGTTATAAGTTCCGGTCAGGCTGTCAACATTGACGGCGACAAAATATCCGTCGGCACCATACAATCCAAGCGTTCCGGTATAGGCGAACACCTGATAATATGAACCATCCAGCGGAAGTTGAAGAGTCGTCAGAGTGCCGGTCACATTGCAATGCGATTGATTTAATACAAAGTTAAGTCCAGCACCTGAGGTATCGCCGATTATAGCTACTTCTCTGAAGGCCGGATCAGAAATATATCCATCGGCGTATACGGAGATATTGTATGTCCCGGTATCAGAATAGATGGTGTAGGCTCCGCCGCCGCCAGCGTTAGTCTGGTATGGATAAGAACCAACCATAACATCATTCCAGATAACGGGAGTATCGCCGGCGTCCTGGGTGATAGTGCCACTCACCATATTACCTGTGACCAAATTAAACTCTACGGTATCACCGGGAGAAACACTGCCTATATATTCTGAACCAATAGGAAGTATCAAGTCAGTTGGAATTTGGTATTGATCATCCCAAGTCGCAATCTGTACAGACCAATCTGAATTATCAAGGGTTGAAACTCCAATCCTGACAATATTATCTGAATTAATACCTGATATTGATTCGGAACTGCTGCCAAGTGTTGAAGAATAAGCATCGACACGGTAATTATTAACCGGTAAAGCCCCATTTTCTGTGATTATGGCATAAACAGCCGAATCGGTCCAGGTTACTGTTAAATCATATTGAAAACTTGTTAATGTGTCATGACTAAATTCAAACTGTTCAGGGGACAAAAATATCGGGCTGATTCTGGAATCGAGTGATAATCTCCAAATACCTTTATCATCGTTTGAAAAATACATCACATATCTGCCATTTTCAGTGCCAACATATTTGTATGTATTATCTGAGCCTGCCGAAACATTGGTTTCGATTGGCAGCATTGTGCCTGTTTCATCTTTAACAAATCCCCAAACCGAATCTACTGCGGCAGTATAAACAAAGTCATTATTGGCCACAACGCCCGAGGCTATAGCTGTTAAGTCATCCGGTTTCACAAAATTATGTACTTCTGAAGTGCTTAGATAAAACTCAACATCTGTTCCGGTGGCACCAAGGTTAATAGCAAATTGCCCCATGTTGTCGGTGAAACCGCCGAATATGCCGATGTCGGCAGTATCAGGTTCGGCAAAAATTAGGCGATTGGCCAAAAGACTATTGGGAGCGGATATGCCTGGAAGCGTAATTTGCCCGGTAAATTGATTTGGCGGAGAAGTCATTGCGACCATAGTCACAGTTTTTTGAACGGTTGCCGCAGATACGATATCAGTTGCCTTAAAAATGTATATTCCCGGTTCCAATGATAGATTAAATGGTGAAGACATAACCCAACCATCCGCTGGTGGCGTTTCATTATACAATAGATTGCCGTCCCCGATGATCTCAGAATTAATTAAGACATCGGATGAAAGGTCAATTATCGAATTTGAATTAACATCATACCAGATTTCCCAATTAATGGTCGCGCCGACATCGCAATTTGATCCCCAGGCAAATTCATCTCCCTGAGTCATTGTCGAAAGAGTGGTATCACCATTGACCGAAAAGAATATGTAATCGGTGGTGGCGAAAGCAGATTGACTAACAGAAAATGCGATCGTTAGTAATCCACATAAGATTAAATTCTTAGCTAGCTTCATTTTATCTCCTAATTTAGTTTTCTAACATAATGCCTTATTGTTTTTAAAGTCACAAAATCCTTTTTACAAATTCCTTACTCCTTTATGTCTTTTGTTTTCATGTAAATGTAAATACAGATACATGTTGTCCAAATTACCAATATAGATTAAAGCAAATACGTAAGTCAAAGTCAAAATCTAAATTTTTTTTACCGCTTAGATGCCATAATTGATAAATTCCCCATCTCAGATTTTCAGAATTATGACCGAAAATATATATAGAAGTTTGAACCAAACAATTAACCAACCGGGGGTTATCAAGAAATAAATGGAAGATTTTTCCTGACCGGGTGGCCCACCATTTATGGTGGGTTTCTCACACAAATTCTCCATTAAATCACCGTTAATTCCGATTTATCCCCATAAATAATATGTATGGATATGTCTATAAATATTTTTGGGACGGGGATAGCTATTTTGCGACAAAAACGAAAATCGGGAAAGCGAACCCATTTTGCTGTAACGGTATGTATGGTATAGTTATATAAGGAATTTATTGCGATAAAAGGGCGATATTGGCACTATATTTGGTAGTAAAATTGTCAGGAGATTCCGTCAAGAACCGGTTTGCGATGGCGTATATTAATTGGTATTGCAATAAGAAACCCACCGCAAGCGGTGGGCGACCCCAAATTTAGGGCAGGCGAGAACATCTGCCGCCTATAATATGAGGTAATATGGCGACCTGGGATAGGCATAAAATTTGATTGTTTTTACGCTTTCATTTTCCCTATAATATGCCGAAAATATAAAGAACGACAATAAAATAAACATAAATCCAAACGGGGATTCTAACAGCTAAATGGAAGATTTTTCCTGGCCATATCATCTGCGGTTTTTTATCGCACTGGCGCTCTCTTTTTTAATCGGACTGGAGCGCGAAAGTTCCGGACTAAAAGATAAAGGTCTGGTCATCATCGGTGTTCGGACCTATTCGATTATAGGAATTTTCGGTTTTGGCTGTGCCTGGCTTTTTAATGTTGGGGTCGTTTGGGCTCTGCCGGTCAGCCTGCTTGCTGTCGGTGCGTTGGCGTTGACCGGATATCTGACCAAAGTTCGCGCCGGACATTATGGCTGGACCAGTGAGGTAACGGCGCTTTTGACCTTTATTATGGGCGCCTTATGTCTCCTGACCGATATCTGGGTTCCAATGGCATTGGGCATAATAGGAACATTTTTATTATCGGAAAAATCAAAACTTGAAAGTTTTGTGGAACATCTCGATAAAACAGAATTTCTGGCAGTTATCAAATTTCTCTTAGTGGCGCTGATTATTCTACCTGTTTTACCGAATAAAGATTATTTTGAATTTCAATTAAACCCGCAAAAAACATGGCAAATTGTCGTTTTAGTATCCTCGATCGGTTTTGTCGGTTATTATCTGTCCAAAAAATTTGGCCACAAAGTCGGTCTTTGGCTCTCAGGTATTCTTGGCGGGATAGTATCCAGCACGGCGGCCACGATTGCAATGGCGCGCGTGACCAGATTATCACCGGAAAAAGGTGTCACCGCTCTGCAGGCCTCGATTTTGGCCAGTAGTGTGATGTATCTGAGAATTATGGTTCTGATCTGGATTCTGCGGCCCGATTTCCTGCAATTTATCTGGTGGAAATTGCTGGTTTTGTCTGTCATTGGTATCATCATGGCGATCAGTACCATAGAAAAATCATCCGATAATAACAACAATTCTCTGAAGGCTTTACAGAATCCGTTTGAGATCAAACCGGCGATGATATTTGCTGTTTTATTTGTAATTCTTTCGGTCGCAACGGTTTTGGTTCAAAATTATTACGGTAATGTCGGTCTTTTGGTACTTGCCGGGATCATCGGTATCACCGATATCGACCCATTTATTCTCTCATTGGTCAATCAAACCGTTCATGTTGAAACCTTGATGGTGATGGCAATTCTGCTTTCGATGATGAGTAATACCCTCGCCAAAGGAATTTATTTTTCAACTATTTCAAAAGGATTGTATAAGCCGACCCTAATACGATACGGTATCTGGACTATTTTGCATATCCCGCTTTTATTTATCTAAATAATTTTCTTTTTTTTCAAAACAATCTGTCTCGAAATACGTCTATTCTATTTAACAGAAGAGAAAACAAATGGTAACCATAATTTAATAACCTCGGGAGAAACTTATGAATCTCAAATCCCCTATTCAAACTATCACCTTTAACCTCATTCTGATTCTTCTGATACTCGGAATCTCCGGTATCTCGGCACAGACTATTCCGGAACGATCAGAGATCGAAGACAAATACAAATGGGATGTATCTGATATTTATCCAGATTGGGAGACCTGGGAAGCAGGTATGGTCGATCTGGAAAACAAGATGAACGAATTCAAGGCGATGGAAGGGACGCTTTCCAGTGGACCGGAAAATGTCGCCAAAGCTTATAAGTTAAGCGATGAGCTCGATATAATCGCGTACAAGGTTTATCGTTATCCGCAACTGCAATCGAGTCTGAACAATCGTGATAATGATGCTGCCGGGAAACTTCAGCGAGTCGGTACGCTCTATGCACAGTTTGGAACTGCCACTGCATGGTTTAGTCCGGAGCTTTTGTCTATCGAATGGAATACGATGTCGAAATGGCTTATTGAGTATGAAGGACTGGCGCCATATCGTTTTCCAATTGAAGATGCCTATCGTCAGCAGAAACATGTTTTATCCGAAGATAAGGAACGGCTGCTCTCATATTACAGCAGGGTTAATGCCAATCCGACCGATGCATATAACGCTTTATCAACCGCCGATATTAAGTATCGTGATGTTACTTTAGCCGATGGTACAACAACAACTCTAAGTTCAGGCAACTATCGTAATATTCTGGCCAAAAATCCGAATCAGGCTGATCGCAAAGCGGCGATGGAAGTTTATTACGCCACTTATGCCGACAATGCAAATTCGTACGCCGCGCTATATAACGGCGTTTTACAATCTGACTGGGCCGGTGCACAGGCACGCAATTATAATACCTGCCTGGAGGCCGCATTGGATAACTATAATGTCCCGGTCGACGTTGTTGAAAATCTTATAAAATCGGTTCGGAAAGGTCTGGAACCGTTGCATCGTTATCATAAGATCCGCAAAGAGGCACTTGGACTGGAAGAGTATCATAATTATGACGGCAGTTATCCGATTGTCGATTACAATCCGACTTATGAGTACGATGATGTTGTCGACTGGATCATCAACTCGACCAAACCGCTTGGCAAAGATTATCAGAGCCGGGTCAATGAAGGTTTCAAAAGCCGCTGGGTCGATGTTTACGAGACTCCGAATAAAAGCACCGGCGCCTATTCGGCCAGCTGTTATGGGGTGCATCCTTTTATTCTGATGAATTACAATAAGACGCTCAGCAATGTCTTTACATTGGCGCATGAGTTCGGCCATGCTCTTCATACGGTTTATGCCAATGAGACCCAACCGAAAGCGACCGCCCAATATACGCTGCTTGGCGCTGAGGTTGCCTCGGCTGTTAACGAAGGTCTGTTGATGGATCACATGATCAAAAATTCAAAAGATCCGTTGGAGCGGGTTTATCTGCTTTTACAGGCTGTTGATGATCTTGAAGGGACCTTCTACACGCAGGTGCAGTTTGCCGAATATGAGGTTGAGGCGCATCGGATGGTGGAACGGGGTGAGCCGATTACATCTGAGAGTTTGTCGAAGTTGTACTCCGATATCGCCGATATTTATCTTGGTGATGTGGTCACCAAGGATTCGCTGTACCAGTACACCTGGACCCGGATCAGTCATTTTTATGAAGTGCCGTATTATGTCTATCAGTACGCCGCGTCGTTTGCGGTGGCGGCGCAGGTTATGGATGATATCAATTCCGATGATAAAAAAGTTCGGAAAGATGCTATCAACAGATATATGACATATCTGAAAGCGGGCGGATCAGAACATCCGATCGATCTAATGCGTGAAGTTGGCGCCGATTTGAGCGATCCGGCAACCTTTGATGCGGTGGTGGCGCGGATGGATCGATTAGTCACGCAGCTTGAAGAGGAAATGGCGAAGTTGTAAAAAGTTTTTGTCTGAGGTTTTTTGTAGGGTGGGAGTTTCCGACTCCCGCCCTATTTTATTGTACATTCCTACTTACCCACAGCAAGCTGTGGGGCACCACAACATTATCTTTTTATCTTGAAATGATTTCGTATAGAAAGTAAATTTATGATTAAAATAAGGAGAATTATAATGCTTAATATTTTTAAGACCGTTGTCTGGGGACAGTTTGGGGCATCGCTGGCGATGCTTGAAAATGCAATTGAACAATGTCCCGACAATGTTTGGGGCGACAAAGCCGGCTTCCAGGAGTATTGGTATATCGCTTACCACACTCTATTTTTTCTTGATTATTTTATGTCTGAGAAAGAAGAAGGTTTTGAACCGCTGTCACCTTACACGTTAAGTGAACTTGATCCGGCCGGTCTTTTTCCCGATCGTGTCTATGACAAAGGTGAGCTGTTGACCTATCTGAAATTTGGCCGCAATAAAGCGAAAGCGGGGATCGATGGCCTAACCGAGACGAACCTGTTTGTACGGTGCCGGTTTGAACGCCCGGAAATCACTGTTGCCGAGTTGATGCTATTTACAATGCGGCATGTTCAGCATCATGCAGCACAACTGAATTTGATCCTGCGCCAAAAAACAAATTCCGCTCCCAACTGGGTTGGGAAAGGAAAGAGTTAAGAGTATCGGGTCACACTCCCGCTTTGCGGAATCAAGACCCGACACAACCTCAAAATATATAGGATAAAAATCTAAAATAATATAATGTCACAATTTTTTGCCAAAACTATATGTGTTATATTTTTTGCACTTCTTTTAGGGTGCGGCAAACCGGGTCATATTTTTTATGAAAAATCGCCAGAAGTTGTTAAGGTAAATTTTAGGACTTTTACCTATGATTTAATGTACCTTCTTCATGATCCTGTTGCCGGCAAATATGCAGAAATAAACTTTAAGGATTCCAGCGAAAATATATACAGCGACACCCTGGTTTATTGTATGATTTTTACCGATATGCCCGAATTAAAAACTTCTCCACAAGAATATAGTCTCGGCGATTTTAAAATAGATATTGATATAAGCAAATTTGAAAAGACTCCTGTAAAATATAGTATCGAAAATTTGAAAATATATCTTAATAATGATTCTGTCGGGAGAGAGCTGTTTATCGACCATGCCCCGGAACCGACCAATACCAAATTGGATAAGAAATATGCGGCATCAAAGGGAGTCCGTTGTGAACCATTTAAAATTTCGGGTGGATTGGCAAGAATGATAAAACTCGATTTTGACCTGTTTATGAAAACTCATCAAAATGGCAAAGACTCTGTTGATTCTGTGCCTATTTTCTTTTTTGGACAGTTAAAAGAATAAAATTTCATTTATTCCGTTTGTAAATCTCCATAATTTTATTCTACACTTTCTTATTGCCACAAAATAATATTCGCTCTATATTCACGGGATGAGTGAACAACAAATAGGCGATTATAAAATACTCAAAAAGGTCGGTGCCGGTGGAATGGCCCAGGTTTATCTTGGGGTTCATCAGGATGTCCCGAATCTTAAAGTCGTTTTAAAAGTCTTATCTGATCCCCGATTAGTCGAGCGGTTTAAACAGGAGGCCGACAAACTGGCGCTTCTCGCCGGTCATGCCAATATCTGCCAGATAAAACATTTTTTCAATCATGGTGCCGAGATCGTTATCGCGATGGAATATATCGAGGGTACCACGCTCGATGAGATCATCAAAGGGCGCGGCAAACTGGAACTATGCGAATCGCTGAAGATCGCCGACGATGTTCTTGCGACTCTTGAGTTTGCGCATAAGAAAAAAATCGCTCATCGTGATATCAAACCAAGCAATATAATGATAGATGAATCGTGTCAGACAAAAATAATTGATTTTGGAATTGCCAAAGCTGATACTGACCCTGATTTAACGATTGCCGGTTCGGCGGTCGGAACCCCGGCTTATATGGCTCCGGAACAGTTTACGCCATGCGAAAAGACTAATTATGACCAGATCGATATCTATGCGGTCGGGACAACCTTATATTATATGTTAACCGGGGAACTGCCGTTTAAAGGGGACAATCAGTTTATTCTGCGTGAGGCGAAACTATTCTCCGAGCCGACCAAACCGCGCGATATCAATCGTGAGATTCCCAAACAGGTTGAAAATATAATTCTTATGGCGCTTAAACGTGATCCCGAGGAAAGATACAAAACTGCCAGCGAGATGCGGGCGGCTATTGCCAAAATTCCGAGAGAAAATCAGATCTCCAACGAAACTGAAATGGTCGATAGGGGAAGTGATAAGAAATCTGGAATTGCCAAAAGCCCATTGATGAAGCAAGTTTCGATTGTCGCTTTTTTATTGCTGGTTATAATTGCTTCGTATATTGCATTTTTCAATGGTGACAACGAAAAAGTTCTGAGTGCTCCGGAGCTGTTAGGCCCCGGTAATGAAGTGACACTCAATACCGGTTTGCCTGAATTTGTCTGGCAAAATACAGTGGATGAAGATGGCAGTTATATTTTATTATTGTCCGACGATTCAATTTTTTCCAATCCGCAGACAATCTCTGATTTGACAGCTAATCGCTATCTTTTGAGCGATTCGTTGGCTGATGGTTTTTATTTCTGGCAGGTGCAGGCGGTTGATGCCGATAATAACAAAAGTGAGTTTTCGAATATATTCAGTTTCAGTATAAATACTGCTATCTCAGAAATTCCACAGGGGAGTCTTGCAATATCTATCAAGCCATCGGGTGATATTTATATCGACGGCGAATTTTATGTGCAAAATCAAAAAAGCGCCGAGTTAAGACTTGATACCGGCCGACATGTGGTTGTGATCAGAAATCAAAATAGTATCGAAAAAGTGTTTGATGAAACTATTACTATTTCAGCCGAAACCAAAACGACAAAAAATTTCACATTCACTTTCCCACAAGCTACTCAGGACAAACCAACCGCCGCGGAAAAGTTTGCCGATCAGAAGGAAATCTACGGACATCTTTCTGTCGGCTCCAAACCGGTTAATGGGGCGAGAGTGTTTATAAATGATCGGCTTCAGGATCATGTGACTCCATTTCGATTCAAACTTAAAGCCGGACAATATGTTGTCAGGGTTCAAACGACCGATGGCAGCGAAATATCAAGAATCGATTCGGTCAAAATTGTTGCCGACAGCACCAGCAAACTGATTTTTGATTTTGATAATTAAAACTTGATTTTTGTTTCATTTATTCCATAGCTTGATTTGTAGAACGTATACATAACAAGAAAAGTAATAGATATTTATATAATAATGTCAAACCAAGTCAAAGGAGATATTATGAAGAAGTGTAAGACAAACAGGATCGGTTGGTTGGTAGGTTGTGCTGTTGTTTCAGCAATGATGTTGACAGCTTTTCCAGCAGCTGCTCAAACCGAGATCACAATCGCCGACAAACTGGCCGAGGCGATCAATTACTACAGTGAACTTGAATTTGAAAAAGGGATCGATGTTGCCGCCGGATTGTTAAAGCGTGCCGATGTCACCCAAAAGGATAGTATTGCTATCTATGCTGTGATGAGTATGCTCAACTACGGAAAAGGTGAGGAATATCTTACTCAATCGTATAAATTTCTGGAAAAAATGGCCGCGATTGGACCATGCACGATAAATCTTCCGCATGAGTTCTGGCCGCAACAGTTGCGTAATCAGTGGTATACTGTTGCCAGAGATAAAGGTGCTCTCGCCTGCCCGAGTGATAAGGACGGGGAGATTCAGACAATTGCAATTATGGAGTTCGATAATTTTTCGGTTGGCCAATATCAGGAAGAGTTAGGATATATTACTAAAGGTATTGCCGATTTCTTTGAGGCCGATTTTGCAAAATTCAGCGACCTGAAAGTTGTCGAGCGCGATAAAGTCGATTTTATCTTAAACGAGATTGAATTGAGTGCATCGGGTAAAGTGTCATCATCGACCGCTATTCAGATTGGCAAACTTCTTGGGGCGCAGATAATGGTCTTCGGCAATATCACTCAGATCGACGGCAAAAAGTGCAAGATGCTGGTGAAAGCAGTTAAAGTTGAGACCTCGGAGATAATCGCAACGGTTGAAAAAGAGGGCAAGCCGGATTATTTCAAGATGGAAAAAGAATTGGTCAAAGAATTAGCTGCAAAGCTGGATATGACCTTAACCGATGAAACCAGCGCGATGCTTGATGCCGGCGGAACCGAATCATTTGATGCTGCGACCTTGTATTCCAAAGGTCTGCATTATATGGATAAGTATGATTATAAAAAGGCGTACGATTTCTTTAAACTTGCTTATGAAAAGGACAACAGTTTTACTGAAGCAAAGCGGAAGATGGATATCTATCGCCCATTGGCCACATCATAAAACGACTGACAGCATAGGTAATATTTAAACAGAGGTCTATATGATAAAAATAATTTTCATTGTCCTTTCGGCTTTTCTTGTTCTGTTGGCCGGTTGCGCACCAAGTCTGTTCACGCAGGGGCGGGGGATGATCGAGCGCGGCGAATACAGACAGGCGGCAGATCTGTATAATGAGGAAATACGAAACAATCCGGAATCAGCCGAAGCCTGGCGGGAATACGGTTTTGCTCTTTATAAACAGGGCGAGTTGACCAAAGCCGAAGAAGCGCTTAAGCAGGGAAATAATATCAAACCGGATGCAAAAGCTAATCTGTATCTCGGTCTTATCTATGAAAAGCAGGAGATATATGATAAAGCGCTTGATGCTTATCGGGTTTCGCTGAGTCTGAATCCGAGTCGTGCGGTGAAAGATCAGATCACATCGAGGTTTGATTATCTGATCTCAAAAAAGATGAAGGCAGAAGTAACACTGGCAATACAGAAAGAGGCTGATATAAATGTCGATACTATTCCGGAAAATAGTATTGGTGTGGTTGATTTTGATAACAGTCAGTTATCGCCTGAGATGGCGCCATTGAGTAAAGGTCTCGCCGAGATGACAGCAATTGACCTGTCCAAAGTGGGCTCATTAAAAGTGGTTGATCGGTTAAAAATCGACGCCATTATGGGCGAGCTTAAATTAAGCGGTTCACAAATTTCCGATCCGACGGTTGGTCCCCGGCTGGGAAAACTGATGGGCAGTCGGCAGATCGTATCAGGAGTCCTGACCGGTTTGGGCGAAGAGACTATTCGGATGGATGGTGCTATCGTGAATACAACCGCCGGAACATCAAGTTCAACCGAATCAAGCCGGGGTGATCTGACCAAATTTTTCCAGATACAAAAAGAGTTTGTTTTCAATATTATTGACAGCCTTGGAATCAAGTTGACTATTGAAGAACGTAATGCTATTCAAGAAGTGCCGACCGAGTCATATCTCGCGTTTCTGGCCTATTCCAAAGGATTAGAATTCCGCAGCATGGGGATGTATCAGGAGGCGGCTGGCGAGTTTAACGATGCGGTCGAGATGGATGCCGGTTTCACAGCGGCCAAACAACAACAGCAGTCGTCCACACGGATGTCAGCGACGTTATCCGGCGGCGCCGGTTCAATGGAACAACTTGAAGGGTTAGCAGCAGGTTTGGGTGAAGGAATCTCTGGAACGCTTGAAGGATTTCAGTCATCGATTCTGTCCGGTTTTGGGTTTGTTGGCGGGATTGATTTTATGAATATGTTCACGAATCGATTTGATTTACTCCCGCTCGATAAATTTGGCATAGTTGTAATACGGGGGGATTTAGATGCGGAGCATTAAAATGCGTAACATTAAAATATCTGTACTGTTGACGCTTACATTGTTATTTTTTGCTTCGACAGTTAATGGACAGATCGTTTATGATCAGCCATCATCAGGTGGCGGCCGCTTTATTTATAATCACTGGTCGATCGATGATTCCATTGGAACCAAAACGCTGAATCAGTCTGTAATTCCTATTTACGGTTTTATACCACTTGAAGATAATTTTGAGGCCCGCTTTTCGGTTTCATCTATTTCCAGTAAACTTGATAATTCGGAGACTGAATATGATCTCTCAGGTTTGGGGGATATCAGATTTCAGCTGAATAGATCATTGGCAGAAGATCGATTTCTTTTGAGTATGGGAGTCAATCTTCCAACCGGGAAAAAGGAATTGAGTCCGACCGATGAGCGTCCGGTAATGGAATATCTGTCCAAAGATTTTCTTAATCTGCCGGTGCGAAGATATGGTGAAGGGTTGGGCGTGAATCTTCTTGCAGGAACCGCCACTCAGGTTGGTGTGATGCAACTTGGCGGCTCGATATCTTATGGATATAACGGTGTCTATACGGCGTACGAAGATGGCGGCGATTACAATCCGGGAGATATGTTCTCTGTTTCGGCTGGATTAGACGGACCATATAATAACTTTATACTGTCAGGCAGGTTGTCGTTCACTAACTATGGCATCGACAAAATGGATGATGAAAAAGTATTCAAGGCAGGCCAACAGTTGACCATACAGCTTGGTGTTGCCACCAATAAAAATAATTTCGGATTCAGATCGAATATTAATTATATAATCCGGGGACGAAACACGACTTACAACAATGTAACCGAGGAAGTAGATAGTCAGTTGAAGATATATGGGAATGAATTCTCTTGGAACAGTTCGGTATCATTGGTGCCGGCGGAAAGCTATTATATTGTCCCATCACTTGAGTTGAAATTTATTGGAGCTAACGAAAACGATTTTGAGAATTCGTCTTTGTTCGGATTTGGAAGTGAGTTTGGTAAACGATTCACCGAGGATATTGATGTGAACGTTGGATTTAAATATTATACCGGTTCGGCCGATGGCGGCGATATTGATCTGCAAGGATTTCAAATATCGTTAGGCATCGCCTCCGCTTTTAGATAAGGGGTCAAATTATGTTCAATAAAAAAATATTCGGCATATTGGTCACCTTTTGTCTGATTGGATTGGTAATTATCGTTTTGTCCGGTTGTTCCAAAAATATCGTCAATGAAAATGCCAATAACAATGTTACTATTTCGATGAGTACCAAGGCATCCGGTATAGAAATGTCAGAATTGGCTCAAGTTTTTGTGCTGACAATCGATGCTGAGGATTTTCCGATACCGATAATAATTCCTCTAACGCTGGAAGGATCGTTTCTGGTTGGTCAGATGATCGTCCCGGTTGGAGAAAATCGGATTTTTACGATCAACGCTTATGATCTATCTGCAACTTTGATTTATCAGGGGACTGATACTGCCGATGTTATTTTCAATGAAACGGTCACGGTCAATATCGATATGTTCCCGGTGGTATCACTGCTGAAAGTTATTCCGAGAATTGTCACCGAAACCGAAAGAATACGGATAGATTCACTGGCAATGGGAGAATCGTTTGTGGCTGATGTGTATGCTTATAATGTTCCAGATGTGAACTATATCAGTTTTGATCTAAACTATCTGACCAACAATTTCCTTATCAATTTATTTGATATTCAGCTTGGCGCAGGTGTTCCGGCTGACAGCCGAGTATCATATGAGGGTGGAAATTCATCAGTGACGATCTGGCTTGATCGTCCAAATTTAGCCGGCCCTTTGGTCGATGCTTTGGGTAATGCTCATCTGCTGACATTTTATTTAAATTCTCATGGCGATACAAGTGATGATTTTGATACGACTTTATTGGAGATTACTCCGCTCATTCTTGAACGAGGTGTCGGCGACGCAACTGATCCGTTTCCACTCGACAGCCTTTATTTGGAACCGGCAATGTTTGAATTATTCAGGGGGAGTGGTCTCTGAAAATGATTGTTATGTATAGAGTTGAAATGGTTTTAGATTAGTTATTCTTAAAAACAATTCATTATGAATTGCGCCAATATGCATCTTAAGGCGGGATAAATGCAACGATTTGCGTTTTACCCCGCCTCTTTTTTGTATCATTTGAAACAAAACAATACTGTTTTTGTCGGGATTATAGTTTCATATAAATTTGATCACATTAGCCTAACCGTTTGTGTTTTATTTGGTTTAGCTTTATTTTATAAATAAATTATCAAAATTGAATAAAAAAGAGAAAACCAAAAATCTCTGAGAGCGAAAATCTTTGAGACATTTTAATATCGGCATAATTGTTGCGCAAAGAGGCTTGGAGCTAAAAATATAATTGTCTGCTTTTTTTAATAAAAGGCGGCGCAACTGAATAGGAAGATAGAAACTATGTTCAAATTTACCAGACACTTAGCCTTCAGTTTACTGGGAATATTTTTGATAATATTTCCACTTCAAACCTCTTTTGCCGGGGTTATCAAAAAATATGAACCGGCTCTTGGAGCCGATGACCTGTTTCTCATTGGTTTTGGCGAGTTAACTTTTCATTCGCTTTCAGTGGATGGTAATGTTAATGCCTTTGAGAAGAGTAACCCATGGCTTAAAGACGGTTTCTCCGGCAATTATCGAACATCGCTGTTTGCCAATGGGAATCTCTCCCGTAAACTTTTTGTTAACGGAACGGCAATAATTGATTCGCGAGTTGAGGATGAGTACCGCCACGTTGACCCCTCGGTATTCAGATTAAAAATGTCGGTTAAATCGTCCGAACCGCTCTGGGATGATTGGCGTTTCACCGGCGAAGGGATGTATGATCCCCAGCGTCAATGGGAGATTGGAAATCTTGATACCAGGCTTCTAACTCAAACGCAGGAGCCGTCCAGACTGGAACTTCTGGCGCGACTAGATTCAGACAAGTATGGATATATAGAGGGCGGATCAATTCGCCCCAGTTTCAATAATTCAGTTTTTAGTTTGCACCGTCGTTCGCTGTTTGGCGGTTTTGCCAATCTCAATTTTGACAAAGTTGGATTTGAAGCGGTCGGCGGTAAATTGGAAGGCAAATCATTTCGTGAGGGCACGACCGTTGGTATTCCTGCCAATGGAACCACCGGACCTTATGATTTACTCAATGCCCCGGTAACCCGCGGAAGCGAGGAAATCAAAATCGAGGTTCGTGACCGGTTTGATCAAACGACGATTATCTCATCGCGAACATTAATTTCCGATGTTGATTATACAATAGATTATCTGCGCGGACGGGTGATACTAAATATGCCGGTGGCGAGCGAGACAATGGCCTCCGATCCGGTTTTTATTGTCATCACTTACGATTATCAACGGGATGAAAATGATAATCTTATTGGCGGTCGTGTTAGTTTCCAACCGGGTGATGAGTTTGAAGGTGGCGTTTCAATACTTCATCGTTTTCGCGATGATAACGCTACCGGGATTGGGATCGATGAGCCGGATGATCTGGGAGCCGTTGATGCCACCTTTGATTTTGATAAAATCGGAAGTGGATATGTTGAATATGCCGGTTCCGAAAGCGAGGATGTCGGCGGCGGCAATCAGGCTTTTCGAGCCGGAATCGCATCGCAGATCACCGATCAATTGTCGGTGACTGCTGATTTCCAGAAAATTAAGGATCAGTTTATGTCGTTCACTAACTCAGATTTGAATCCAACAAAAAATCAGCAACGACTTAATCTGGGCAGTAGTTTTAATCTCGATGAAAAACAGTTTTTTAATTTGTCTTACGGAAATATCCTCGGGCTTGAAGCGGGGGCAGAGTATAATTCGTATCCGGGGCGTCGCGACGAGAAAAAATATGTCCTTGGATATCGCAATAATTTCAGTAAGAGTTTCAGGCTTGGCCTGATGGTGGAACAACGCGACGTGCAAAATAAAGACGATGTAACCACGGAAGATAATCATCAGCGGCGTCTTGCTGTTGATTTGGATGGAACCAGAGATTCATTTGGATTTCTGAAACAGTTTTCTTATGGTTTGCATTTTGAGCGGATCGGTTTCAGCAATGATTTGAATCTTGGAACGATGGATAACAATACCAATCAGGCGGCCCTTTCACTTTCTACCAAATCTGAAAAAGGTCACTATGTTGAATTGATTCAGAAAATCAGGCATCAGGATTATACGAATTTTGGTCTTATTAACGAACGCGAGGATGGTACGTTTGTAACAGTCAGGCTTCAACCTCGCAAAGATTTAAGTACGCTTCTTACAGCAGAGTACAAACGGTTTGCGCGCCCGGGTGAAAATCTTTCTTTTCTATCCTTGTGGCAGGATAGTCCCTATAAGGTTTCAAAATCGGGAACATTTGCAGTTGAATATCTTCCCTTTGAAATTCTGAAAACAGTCGGTAAGGTTGGCCGTTACGATCAGCAGCGATGGGATTTGGGTATTGAGACACGCAGTACCGATGATTTTGCAATGGGGCAGTTAGTCTGGTTTTATAATCATCATCTGTCGGTAACCGCTGAAACCGAATTCCGAAATATCAAAGCTGATGAAAACAGATACTCCCGAAACAAAACATGGGATATTGGATTTAAGCTGAACTGGAACAAGGATCGTTTCAACCAGCTCAATGGCGGAGTAATCAGACGGCATCAGACCTTAGAAGACTCACTGGGTCACGAGTTTAAATCGGAATCTTATATCATTCTGGCCGGAGGGTCGGTATCACTGACGCGTCACTTTTTTGCGAGAGGTTCGGTGAAGACGATTCTGCTTGAATCACTGGATGATGAAAAAACATATCTCCAGATCGAGGCAGGATATGAAGGAAGAAGCTGGTACCGTGTTTCAGTCGGGTATGAGCAGATTAAGAATGACACAAAAAACAACCCCACTGGGGATAATTACCGCGGCCAGGGCATCTTTGTTCGGCTAACC
>JAQBFG010000201.1:0-3875 GCA_032123495.1 Candidatus Zixiibacteriota bacterium
ACCGCCAGCATTCAATCGAATTGAAACATTGTCTGAACCTTGGTTTGCCGTTACCAGATCCAAATCTCCGTCGCCGTTAAGATCCGAAGAAAATACAGACGTTGGTTCATTTCCGACGCTATAATTGGCCGCATCACCAAAATTCCCGGTTCCATCACCACCTGCCCCAACCGTAAACTGGTACACAAGTGGTAAGCCAAAACCGTTAACCCCGCGTTTGGCACCAGCCGGGAGAATATCATCGGTGAGGGTGACAGTAACAACTTCGCCTGGTGCGAAATCGTCCCCAGGATAATGATAGGCATAATTCCACTGGTCCGCGCTATAAGAATAACCAACCGTAGCAGTATGTTTCCCAGTTTGGCTGGCATTAACAACAAATGAAGAGCTATTTATCGTCCCGGCATTCATCTCTACGTCAAATCCGGCCGTGATAACAGGATTAACGGTGTTATTTAAGCTATTTTGGCCGGGAACCAAAGCGCCCCCTATGCTTGTGCTATTCATAAATACCGACACATTGTCAGTCTGGTCGTTGGCAACCGCCAGATCAAGATCTTCATCATCATCGAGGTCGATAGCAATAACACCAGCCGGATAAGAACCTGTTCCAGTAGTAAAATAAACGGGAGCCGCAAAGATGCCACCTCCATCGTTTAAAAGAACCGCAACATTATCATCCTGATAAATTGCAACAACAAGATCGCGGTCTCCGTCTCTGTCCAAATCGGCCGGGAATATGCCCTTTGGCTGATCTCCAGCTGCATAATTGACGGGTGACGCAAATGAGCCGTCGCCATCATTAATAAGGATCGAAACATCGTCACTGCTTGAATTGGATACAGCAAGATCAAGCCATCCATCGCCATCAAGATCAGTTGTGCAGATTCTGTGGGAAAACGAACCGGCATCATAGTTCACTGCAGAGGCAAAACCACCGCTGCCATTATTAATGAAGACTGATATGTCATCGGAGGCCCCGCCCAAAGAATTAGCCGTGGCAACATCCAAATAACCGTCATGATCAAAATCACCGGTACAAACAGAATAGATGCCGTCGTAGGCATCAAAGTAATTTGGTGTGCCAAAGGTTCCATCGCCGTTATTTAAGAGAACAGCCATATCGTCGGCATCACCGCTGACACCAACGATCAGATCGTTCCAGCCATCGTTGTTAAGATCAGCAGCACTAACCGCGCTTGGACCATCAGAAAGCGAGTATGTGACAACCGCAGCAAATGTTCCATCGCCATTGTTAAAAAGAACTCCTATATTATCATTGGGGTTTGCAACGATAAGATCATGATAACCATCATTATCAATATCAGCCGAAAATACTGCGCGTAGTGAACCGGTGGCATTTGTGGTATAGTCAACTTTTAAAGCAAAAGTGCCATCACCATTATTCATCAAGACAGAAATATAATAATTAGCGGACACGGCAATATCATTGAAGCCGTCGTGGTCAAAATCAGCCGATGTTATATGGTTCGGTTGGGACCTTGTTGCATAATCGACTTTGGTTCCAAAAAGTTGACCATACACCAGACTGCTTGAGAACAAGAAGAGAGCTCCCAGAATCAAAAGTGTCTTTAACAGTTGCTTACACATCGTTTTTCCTCCAGAAAAGTAATGTTATTATATTTATTATTCTTCTTAAATTATAGATATAGACAGTCTGAGTAAGTGTGTGATTCCCCTGCCCGGTCCCGGTAGAATTAGAGGTCAGTAAAAAAATCCAGTCTCAATAAACCGTTGCAATTCAAGCCGAACTTACAGTAATATTTCCTGTCGTAAAATCTCTCCTGCCAAATTTCAAAATCCAGACCCTATTAAATATTTGTGTGCTCTTCTGGATTTGTCAAAATATAACATATGAGATAGTTTTTGTCAAGAGTTTATAGGGGAATATACTGATTTTGTGTGAGGCAAACGCCCTCGTCTGCCCGAGGACATCTTTAATAGAAATAGATAAACAAATTCACCACCAAACCGCACCTGATTTATATCCATGACCATCTGTATATGGATAATTATGAGATACAGGCAGTAGGTCGGCGTTCCGAGCGGAGTGAAACGAAGAGAGAAACCCGACAGATTTCTTTATTAGGAATTATTAAGATTAAGGGGTACCCTACAGCTTGTTATAAATCCTGAGATAAACGAAGGGCTGTGGGTGAATTGATTGGTGCGAAAAACTTTTTATATGTGAAACAAAGCCATTTTGCTGTAATGATATGAACATTATGAAGTTATCGCGAATTTTTTGGGTGTTTATCAGTCTTGGTACAAAATTGTGTAGTAAAACTGTCGAAGCCGTTCGTGATTTCGACCTGTTCAGTTTTTCTAATTGCGAAAGATTAAAATATTGATAACTTCCAAAGAGATAGAAATACAACTTGTCAGTGAGGAAATATAAATGGGTATAGAAATTTTAAAAAAACTTCCCCGGGAAACATTGGAGGGGATGCTGGTCGATTTTGCTAAAAACTGGCTGGCACATGACGGTTTATGGTTTCAGTCGGTTGAAAAAGCGACCGATATGACCACTGCTATCAAACTCGACACCGATGCCTGGGAATGGTTTACAAAAATCGAGGCGAAACGAATTATGCTTCGTCACAATATTGCACCAAATGGCGGGCTTGATGCTTTAAAAAAAGCGCTCGGTTTTAGATTGTATGCTGTACTGAACGAACAAACTATTACCGAAGAAACCGAAAATTCATTTGTCTTTAAAATGGTCGACTGCCGGGTGCAATCGGCGCGCAAACGGAAAGAGTTACCGCCGTTTCCATGCAAATCGGTTGGAATAGTTGAATATACCGAGTTTGCAAAAATAATTGATCCGCGTATCAAGACCGAATGTATTGCTTGTCCACCCGATAAAGAGGAACGCGATTTCTACTGTGGCTGGAAATTCTCGATTTGAAATTGAAGATTAAATTTGATTACCCGCACAAATCGCTTTCGATCAATTCGACCAGAAGATGTATCAGGAAAATATGTTCTTCCTGAATACGTTGTGTCGATGTGTGCGGAACAATCAGTTTTTTATCACATAACGACAATAGTTTTCCGCCATCGCCGCCAAGTAATCCGACCGTTAAAAGATTCATCGCGCGGGCCGATTCGGCCGCCTTGATTAAATTGACTGAATTGCCAGAGGTTGAAATCAAAATTAAAACATCACCCGCTTTTCCCAGTCCCTGTACCTGTCGTGCAAAAATCTGATCGAATCCATAATCATTACCACAGGCGGTTATAATCGATGGGTCAGCAGAAAGAGACAGGGCTGGAAGAGCCTGACGATTCCGTGCCGAGGTCAGGCGTACAATCAGTTCTGTAGCCATATGGGAACTGTCACCGGCTGAGCCGCCATTGCCGCAAATAAGCAGCTTGCCACCGCTGCCGATTATAGCTGAGATTGTAGCTGCCAGTTCAATCAATGTTTCCGATAATGTTTCAGCCACCAAGCGTCTTAGTTGTGAAGATTCCAGGGCGGCAGCTTCAATCAGTTTGCGACTTTGTTCGCCGTTCATGCTATTACCACCTTTTTAGTATGGGTGGCATCAGCAAATTCGCGCATCAATGTGAGCGAATTGCATTCTTCCAGACGATTGCCGACGACTACAAAAGAAGCGCCAGCCAGAATTTTCCGTTCGGCATCAATCGGTTCATTGATTCCGCCGCCGGTGCAGACAGGGATATCGATATACTTGGAGACAATATTTATCATCTCATCCGGGACCGAACCGTCGGCACCGGAACCGGCCTCCATATAAACCATTTTCATTCCGAAATACTGCGCTGTCAAGGCATGCGCCGCGGCAATATCGCTTTTATCGCGCGGAATCGGCTGCGTGTTGGAGATA
>JAQBFG010000202.1:0-20332 GCA_032123495.1 Candidatus Zixiibacteriota bacterium
GGATCAAACTCCGGGGCGTTGTTGGCCGACAATCTGTCCGGAACAAACATCATTACCGCCATTATAATAACGACGGTTATGAAAAATTTGAAAACTATTTTTTTCAAGCCCAAAGCTCCTCAATTACAGATTACATCAAACTCATTACGAGCAATAAATAGACCAAATCTGTAAATTCTTATCTTCTCATTTTCTGCGTCAAGCCGTCTTGACAAATTATTTGTTTTCTTAACCTTGTCCTGGCCGGTCAATTCCGTTTACACCATTAAGGACAATCGGTTACACTAATTTTTTTCTCTCTCAATTTCTTATCAACGGCCTATTCGCATTACCTCAAAAAAAAACTTATTATTTTGGACGGTGAGGATATCAGATAAGTCCAAAGAGCTGTTACATACAATACCTGAAAATTGCAAGTGATTGCAGGCGAGTACTATGGCGATCCCTGCCCTATAAATAAAAAAGCTCACGCTTCTCTGTTGCCTTTTTCCTTTGTTATTCATACGGGCCATCAAGTAGTCCTGAACATTTTCTTTATTAAATTTTCTTTTCTCGTTATCTATTCTAATTCAATCAGTTACTCTCCTAAATTTATTCCCGCGGGAGGGGAAAACCCCTCCCCGCGGAAAATAATAAGAAGCTTACTTCAACAATACCATCTTCTTGGTCATCGAACCGTTGTCGGTCGTGACTTTGTAGAAATAGATACCGGAAGCGGAGCTGGCGGCATCCCAAACAACATTGTTGATGCCTGCTTCGGCAAATCCTGAGAACTCGGCAACTTTCTGTCCAGCAACATTATAAATGGTCAGATTCCAGTTGGTAGCAACTGGGAGAGCCATTGAAATGGTGGTGGCAGGGTTGAACGGGTTCGGGAAGTTCCGAACGCTGAACGAAGAAGGAAGGACAACGGTCTTAAGAGCTGTACCATTATAGTCAGCTGCTTCAACCGAAATCACTTTACCATCTGTGTTCAGGACGTTACCACTGAAGGTAGCGCCTTGATCAAAACTATAAACCAGTGCGCGAGTGTTACCATTCACGACATCTGATTTGATCATCATGTGTGATGCACCCTGAGCAAGATTGACTTCTACATTGCCTTCGAGGACAAAGAGAGCGGCACCAAGCTCAACATCTACGGAAACCAGCTGTCCACCCTGAACGATATTGGCTGCAACCATATTCGGATTCAGCTTTTCAATCGGAAGGACGTCGCCGACGATTACACGAATCAGGTAAACAAGGTCAGCTACTGAAAGCACGATACCGTCGTTGTTGACGTCGGTAGCAGCCTTCTGACCTTCTTTATTGATTGTGAAAGCGTCCATACCATGAATGAAGTAATTGGTGAAGACAACCGCATCAGCGATTTCATTCATTACACCATTCAGGTTGATATCGCCACGAGCATCAATTTCATCAGAACAGCAGATCTTTATTCCGCCATTGTAGAAATCGATGAAGTCGATGTTACCTTTTAGCTGATCCGTGTTCAAACAACTATCCTGAGCACCATAAAAGGTCGGGAAGCCATCAAAACGATCGGTAACATCAAAATACGTACCATTATATCCATAGACATGATCGGAAATTGCCTGGACAACTTCAAGTTCAGGTTCGCTTCTGAAGTTCATAGCAATACTGTTGTCTGTGCAGTCTCTCCAGAAGAAGGAAATCGGCACAAACGAACATTCCAATGTGTAGTCATTGGTGACCATGAAGTCCATGGTAAAGAGAACAAAACCCTCAGGGAGAATGGTCTCTTTTGGACTATGCATACCATCATTCTGATCGGCAATGGCAACAACCTGAAGCAGACCTGACGGGCAGGAGCCACCACAGTTGTCAACAAAGCGATAGGTGAAATATTCCCATTCGTAAGTGCCAGGAATAGCAAAGAGATCCGGGTTTCCATAGGCACCCATGAAGGCAAGAGCTGAGTTGTCATAAGCAATCAGGAAGTCAAAACCGAGATTGTTCTCAGTTCCTAATTCCTGAACAACATCAACATAGGCATGCTGGCCAAGATAGGCATAGTCACAGTTACTGTCGTCATTTCCGATTCTCTGGAGCATTTTAATGGCAAACGGTTCCTGACTAATTACTTCAAAAGTAACATCGCAGGAAGCAGTATAACCGGCACAGTCAGTTACGGTAATGGTAAAGACATAAGTTGCGCCATCATCGAATGTTGCAACACCATCATCCAAAGGACTGAATGTAAAAGCACCACCAACGACACCAAAAGTGCCATAAGGTGCAGTTACAGCACCGCCGTCATTCGGCTGAATAAGAACTGCAACTTCAACAGACCACAAAGCAACATCAAAGTCATTGGGGTCAGTTGTGGTGAAGTTGGCATACGCATTTTTGTTGATACCAGCAACAACAGTTTTGTTACAGTCGCCACCGATTGTCGGTGCGGAGTTGGTAGCAGTAAGATCTACTGTGTAGGTGTTCGTGCCTGGTGTATGTCCGTGGACATTATCCCACAGTGAAAAAGTCACTGAATGGCTTAATTCATCGTCAACCCAGTCACACGGAGGATCATAGGACCAGGTAAAGCTGGTGCCTGAGAAGACAACATCACCAAGATCGGCAGTAACGTCAGTTACCGGATCACCTTCAACATCGGTAAATGTGAACGGTCCTAATGCAAAGGCAACATCATGTGGTGTTGACAGAGACAACGGAACTGCTCCGGCTATTGCCGGCGGAAGATTCGGGACGCCTACAAACTTAAAGCAGTAAGGGCCGCCGAAATCTTGTTCAATGGAGAACAGCCAGTCGTATGTATCTGAGCCACCGTTTGACTGGTCGATGCAGATTTCAACAATATCATCTGGAACAACATTTCCGGCAACCGGAACACTGAAATGGAACCGGAGACGGGTTTTTACCTCAGTACTATCAAACGGCCAGCCAGTTGTCGAGGCCGCGGTGTGGTTCATAGTATCCGGTAATATGCCATCCCAACTGAAACCAGCAACATCATTCATCGTAATGTAATATGAAAATGTTGGCGGGCTTGTAGTATAATCATTGATCCAATAGTTCATTCTGGTCAATGAACCGCCTAAATCGGTGCCACCGGCATCAATCCAGTTAATCGGAGTTCCATCGCCATTAGTGGAATAGAACTTGTGGGTTTGACTAAATCCGGTCCAATCAACTCCATCGTTGTTACCCATCTTGATGTCTAAATAGACCTGCTGATTAGCCATATAATAGGTATTCATGTCGGTTGGATGAACAAAAGTCTTAGAAGGATCAACTTCCACTTCAAAGACAATCGCATTTGCAAGCCCAAAAGAAAGAAGTACAATAGATAAAGCAAATAATAATGAAAGTCTCTTCATCTTGTGCTCCTATTTTGTTTCGTTTTCTAACTAATTCTAGTTTTCTAATGATAACCCTTTCGAGTTATCTGTATTCCCCCTCGTCATTTCGAAATCATAACCGTTCCCAAAGGCGAGAGCCACAAGCCAAGCGAAAACGCCAATTTCGAAATAAGAAGATTAAACAAAAGTTCTTTCTTCCGAGCGCGTGTTGTAAATTACTTCTTTAAGTGCCACCTCCTTTCTTTATTTTTGTAATTCATTTTCTAATATTAATAACCAATTAAGGTCTAATTAAATTCGTACTAAATTTCCTATTTCCCACAGCAGTCGGGATCAGGACCACCCTTGTATTTGTAATTTACTATATAGACAACATCGAGAATATTTATACTCCCGCTGCAATGATCCACATCTGCCGATTCCATATACACTGGCGCAGGGCCGCCCTTATATTTGTAATTAATTATATACACTACATCGAGAATATTTATATCCTGACTATTATTGGCATCCCCACACATAAAGGGATCAGGGACCTCAACAGTAATCGAACCATTTACAATCCTGAGACTGCCGGCATGCCAAACCCCGGTGCCGTCAAATTGACTGGCACATTGCCATTCCTCAAGTTTCGTAATACAACTATCTCCAGCAGGATTACAACATTCATCGACGTCAAGATATCCATGCAAAATAGTATCAACATGAATCGAGTCACACCCTTCCGGCTGGGGACACTCAGACTCCATCACCCGGTTCCAATACATGCAGATATCATCCGGAATCAGCCACTGCTCACACATAAAATGTGTAAAATGTTCAACATTCTCGGATAAGACACCAATACTATTTCCATCTTCATCGGGAAAACCAAAATAATCAATAATACTCGCTTCAATCATAATTGAAGCGGTCCGGTTGGAAACAGTATCGTCCATGAGGAAAATATCACCCATAATTTTAATCAGAGGCATGGCACCATATTGAGGAAATCCAATGCCAGGAGTTCGGGTGTCAGGTGGAGGTCCCGCCTGATCGGCGAAAGCGGTAATAAGCATATCCTGACCATTTCCAGACAGTGAACGGGTTGTAATCAACTCCCAACCATTTGTCAGCGTTCCGACCGTATCAATATTCCCAACATACGCCTCTTTTAATTCCGTATACACCGGGTCAACCCCAGGGATCCATTCAACAAAAGTTGAATCGATACAATCGCTTCCAGAGTAAGTATTGCAATGGTAATAACCAAGTTTACTAACCGAATCGACACAAGTGGGGAAAGCTCCATTAATACAAACCCAGGTTGGAGAGGCAACCACCGAATCGGTTGGAACTGGGGGATTACTCGTATCCCATTCGGTATATATATAGTGAACATCATATGCAATAATATCGAGACTCGATTGAAATTCCATTATATCCGGACGACTAAGTTGAATCCAAAGATTAAAGCCGGCAACCGTGTCAGAATAATTTTTCAAATAAAGTGAGACTTTCGAGTTTTGTTCTCCTGATGATCCGGTAGTGTCACCAACAAAAACTTCCAAATCATAATATCTGGACAAATCTTCACTATAAAGCGCACCTGCTGAACATAGAATCAGCAGAATGACTGCGCCAATAAGCGGCCGAAGCCATGAGACTATGGGACGGTAGGGCATGTTAGCCTCCCTAAAGTTAGTTATCTCTCTTACTATCCCTTAGCTACTTTACCTATAAACAACTTCCTTTGGAAATTATTTTGATCTTCAATGGCAATATAACCAAGGTGATTTATACTATCACCTATCGGTCAAAGTTGCCGTCAATTAAGTCCTGCTAATTTTGCTACGCTCTGTTATAACGTAGATTCCTTATTTTTGGCGATTCTTCACCGCCCTTGTAGAAATAGAGTAACTTTGCTTTTAGCAATGCACTATAGAACTTGTGTTTTTAGAAGACCAATATTACCTTATAATAACTTTTGTTAAAAAGGTTAACTGCGGACATAACACCTTTCATTCGCTCAGAATATAGGTAGAAAGTTTGTTTCTGTCAATAGAAAAAATGCAGTATACCGCATTTTTCCTCATTTTTTATTCCATATGGTCAAAAAACAGACAGCCCAACATTGTATAATTGTCTTTTTGGGCTGATATTATATACATCTCAAACATTTATGAAAAGCCTCATTTAATAAAAAAATAAACTTTTCCATGATTAATATAAGTTATTAAACTTAATAAGTTGGGGAAAATGATATTTTTATTAAGGAAATTGGTTGCTGATAGGTTATTATTTTTTAACTTGATTAACCGACAAATTAAAAGATATAGACGATTATAAGGATTGATTCGATATGGCCAAATTAATGAGTAAAAAAACCAAAGAAATTGTAAAGACAACAACGGTTCTTGTTTTTGTGGTTCTAATTATAACGTTTTATGGTGTTTACCCTCTGATTATGGTTCCAGATATAATTTCACGACCCGAAGCAACTGGTATCGATAATCCCGATAGTAGTTTACTAAATGATCCGACTATATTTATCGAAGCTGGCCTGAATCCGGATACCCTGACAATTCTAACCAATGATAATATAAAGCTCGCTTGTCTTTATTTTAAACCTGACAGCGCGGATTTTTCTCCCTCAAAAGGAACGGTAATTCTGCTCCATCCCGACGATACCGACCGAACTGCAATTATACCATATATTTCCTCGCTTCTTGACTCCGGACTGATAGTAATAGCTTACGATCAAAGAGCTTGCGGACTATCAAGCGGCACCTACCATTTTGCCGGAGATTATGAAGCCGATAATCTCATTGATTTGATTGTTTATTTAAATATTCATGAAATGCTGACGACACCGATTATCGCCGTCGGATTTAATCTCGGTGCCGATGCTGTTATTGGCGCCAGCCGTGAAGAAAACCGCATCTCAGAGGCTATTGCCGTTGATCCCTATCTATCTTCAAATCGTTGGATAGCAAAGCGAAAAGAGAAATTTGGCCTGCTTTCGATTCCGTTGAGCAATATGATATATTACTGGTGGTTTCAAAAAATAACTGGATATCCATTTGATCGAACTTTCGCTGATGATCTACAACCGATTGAGACCAAAACGACTATACTTATGCCAGATAATGAGATAGAGATAGAAGAAGTGGTAAAATTAAAAACTATCTCTCAGCCCGAGCTGTTGACGATTTTGTCCATATCGATTGATAACAACGAGTTACAGGACGCCATTTTATTGGAGATATATTCCATTTTTGATTTATTAAAAGATCAAGCCGAATAATTTTAAAACAATCCTCCACCCATAGTTATCGCAAAATTATCCGTTTCATAATCGGATAATTGCCAGGTAAAATATAATCGGAATCTAAACGGCGTTATTCTACCGATCGAAAATCCGATTTCATTATATGCTTTTTCCGCAACTCCATAAGATGAAACAAATTGCATACTATTCTCAGAGTTTTGACTGGTCCAAAAGGCGCCCCCATGAACCCCAATCGAAAACGGAATATCTTTTATTAATGGAATTTTGCTCCACTCAAACAGATTCCGCCCAAAATCATGAAAAACATAGAAAGCGGCCGCCTCATTTCCATTAAAGCTGTTCTCTCCCATCGTTTTGAAAGAAAGAGGACCACTGAACACATATCCACTATGATCAAACATAAAATTGCGCTGGGGCGGGAGATTTCCATCGGAGGTTCCACCGGCCAAATATATCTGGCTTTGTCCCAATCCGAATAATCGCAAACTATGATTTATCGAGATATTATATCGTTTATAATGAAAATCATTATTGACAAAATCCGGTCCAGCATACTCAAATCCTGCCTTAAAGATTGTATAAGAAGCGACATCCATTTTAATGATTTCACTTTTGTTTTTCATCAAAGGTCTTGTATCCCAAACAGTTTCAACCGCCAAAACCCGCAACCGACCATCTTTTATGGCTGGATTTTCCCTAACTTCCTTATCTTTATCAAAGAAACTAAAATCGCTTCTATTTTCGAGAGAAGATTGCAAATAATCTTTGTAAGTTGTTGTTATATTTAGCTTTGAAAGAATTTTTGTCGAAAATCCAATAGAATACCCTTCTTCAAGAAAATAATCGTTCGGATCGGTTTTATCATATAGCGCCAGAAAAGTTGTATTTTCGCCGGAATTTGGCATAAGCGCCGGTCGTTTAGTAACTTCCCTATGATACCCAAAACTAAAATTGCGTCGTCGTTTTTCAGATAAAAAATAATCAGCTTTCAGGCTATTTTGCCATATTTCGCCTTTAAAGGCCCAGCCTGATTTTAAATTAAGATCAAATCCCGGGAATATATCCTTTTTATTTATTGGAATGCCAAGATAGGCCCCCTCAACCCGATTAAAATGGAATATATCTTCGGCAAACATTGTTATTGCCAAAGCTCCCAATGGGACCATCAACGCTGTTTTCCAGAGGGGTGTCGGCGCATTTTCGAGTGAATCGATTCTTTTATACCCCAACTGCTCCTTTTCTGTCAGTGGAACTATCTGCCCGGCAAGCCATTGAACCGAATCGACATTGTCGGCGTTTTTGTCAACCTCAATGACGTATTCATCAAAAGTGTCTTCTTCATGAATCAAATTTATTGAATAATCGTGCGGCGTTCCAATATATGTTAACAAAAGCGGCGGCAGGCCGGGGAATGGAATATCCAGGTTCCCCTGAAATCTGATTTCAATCGGCATCCAAAAACCGTTCTCAAACTCTGCATATCTCTGGCTGTAAAACATGCTGTCAAACATCGGTAAATCAAAGGCGTCATTAAACCGAACATCAACGCCAACAACCTCATAGGTCGAATCGGCAATATCAATTGTCCCGACAAAAAGCGGCTTTGTTTCACTTTTTGGTTCGATCTCCAGATGAAACACTGCCTGGCTATCGATATATAGTGTGTCTAATAAATAATAATTATAAAAATCAAGCGCATCCTTGGCGGTTGGTGAGACTACCAGAAATTCGCCAAAATCAAGACGGTTTTGATTAAAATTTAGCAATCCGCCAATACCGATCATTGCGTCGGAGGCATCGATATTGGCCGTTTGTTTCCGGGCCAATATTATTTCTTTATATTTATTCGGTTGTTCCCATTTTGACTCGGTTTGAGATTCCATAATCATCATAATATTGGCACTGTCTTTATTTCGATTTAATAACACAAGTTTGGCATAAGCGTCAAATGTATAACTTTTGATTCTATTTAATATCTCCTGCTTATGCCTTATCGCCTCGGCAATAATTTTCTGCGCCGGATCATACGCCCGCGTATATGCCTTGATTCCTTTGAGAATAATCATCGATGGCCTAAGTTTCACATCTTGAATAATTGCGCTATCAGTGATCGTGACTTCGATTGTTTCCGAATAATGCGCAATATGGCTGAACTTTAATTGATAGGTTCCATTATTTAGCCTGAGACGGTAGCGGCCATCGTCATTAGTCGCCATCGATTTGCCGGTTCCCTCAACCCGAATAGAAACCACCGGAACCGCTTCGCCGCTGTCGTAATCATATACTGCACCCTCAACCACCCCGGCATATATCTGTGATGATGATAAAAAGAATACAGCTAATACAAACAGCACGATTAAAAAGGAGATAGAAAACAGTTTAGAAAACGAAATTGCTTTGCTTTTTACATAATAATTTTCACCCAAGATTCACCTCACCTATAGTTATTCCCCAGAATATTTAGATTTCAATATAAGAATATACAGATTATTAAACAATAAGTTGCAAATACTATTACTAATACAACTTCTCTCTTTTAGCTAAAAAGGCATATAGCGCCAGGTCAAACGGTTTTGAGGTATCAATCAGATAATAATCAATACGGCTCTGGCGGCACTCATAAGCAATTCGGTCGGAAAAATCTTTGGTCGCTTTTTCATAATGTTTTCTTATCTGCCACGGCAGGGTGGTGATCTCTTCGCCGGTTTCCAGATCTTTAAAGATAGCCTCGGCCGGGAATGCAAAATCACGTTCGCGCGGATCAAGAATATGAAACAAAATCACTTCATGATTTTTATGCCGAAAATGTTTTAACCCTGAGATAATTTTATCCGGTTCATCGAGCAGATCAGAAAAAATAATTATCAAACCGCGGCGGCTGATCCGTTCGGCCATCTGATGCAAAGCTGAAGCAATATCGGTCCTGTCCGATGGCTTTTGATTAGCGAGCTCGCTTAACAAAACATGCAAATGACCCGATTTGGATCGGGGAGGAATGTACTGCCTGATTTTATCGTCAAAGGTCACCAGTCCGACTGCATCCCGCTGTTTGAGCATCAAAAACGATAGCGACGCCACCAACAGCGAGGAATAATCAAGCTTGCTTGTATCACCTGAGCCGTAACCCATCGAGGCTGAACAATCGAGCAGTAAATACGCCTTGAGATTGGTCTCCTCTTCATACTGTTTGATATAGTACCGATCCGATTTGGCGAACACTTTCCAGTCAATATTCCTGATGTTGTCGCCCGGCATATACTGCCGATGTTCGGCAAACTCGACCGAAAAGCCATGATACGGTGACTTGTGCAAACCGGCGATAAACCCTTCAACCACCAACCGGGCTTTCAGCTCCATCCCTTTAAGTTTGCCGACTACTTCCGGGTCAAGATATTTTCGATACGATAACGCCATAGTTATATATTATACATCATTTTGTTCGCCAAAACCAAATAATATATTGGGATGCCTAAATATTAACCAAAACTAATAGAAGCACTAAATAATTAATTGGGAATCGCAGCACATCCAAACTCAGGATCAGGACCATCTTTGTATTTATAATTTATCAGATAAACAACATCAAGAATATCAATATTACAATCATTATTGGGATCGGCTAAAACTGGCACAGCCGGTGCGGGTCCACTTTTGTATTTATAATTAATCAAAAATACGATATCCAGGATATCAACATTTCCATCATTATTGGCATCGCCCGGCCATCCCAAACCCGCTGTTACTGTCAGTACATATTCATTCTCGTCATTAAATGTACTATGGTTGTCATCAACACGAACCGTAAATGAAAAATCGCCAGATTCTCTCGGAGCACCCGAGATTATTCCTGTTTCCAAATCAAGCGACAGTCCCGAAGGCAGGTTTCCCTCAATGATCTGAAATTCATTTTGGCCGGAACCACCGCGACAGAGAATGGTATCAAGATAGGCTGTATATTCATCAGCGGTATCAAGCGGTAACTGAAGCAGGCCATAGCTCCAGGGTATATTATATCCTTTATTTAATATCCAATTATCAGGATCGACCACAATACTATCCGGAACTGACGGAACCTTAAATAACAATGCCTGCTGTCTGGCATCATTAAAAACAGTTGTATCCAGAATAATTTCATCATTACTGAAAATTCTAAGATCAACCGGCATCTCAAAAACATCAGGACCGTAAGTCTGAGTTTGTAAAAGATCATAACATAACCAATATGAACCGTCACTTAGATCAGGTTCCACATAATAGGTCTGGGTATAAACAGGATACAAGATATCATAGACCCAATCATTAAAAAATTCATCCAAATTGAGACCGGTAAAATTATTACAGAAGTTTATAAACTGTTCGGTAGTAACCGTCCCATATTTAAATTCACTATTAGCGTATGCCTGTATTAAATCAAAAAACAGTTCATCGCCCAGCACTCCTCGAAGCATATGTATCACCCAGGCACCTTTGTGATAGACAACTATATTAAAAACATTATAGGCATAGGTTGTATCGTAGACATAAACCGAGCGATCGCCGAAATATTCAATTGAGTTCATATGTGCGTGGTACATATTCATATTAAACAAACCTTCATAATAGATTGCCTCCGAATATGTCCCCAACCCTTCATTAAGCCAGGTATCATGCCAGGTTTTGCAGGTGATCATATCACCCCACCACATATGAGCCATCTCGTGTATTACTAAATACTCAGTACTATGCGCAAATTCAATAGGCGGCATGGCGGTGCAGGTCTGATGCTCCATCCCATAATTTTCATATTGAGAGTGACCGTACTTATCGTTAATAAAGGGGTATTCTCCAAAGGCATCGGCGTATATTCCCAGACAGCCCGGAGTTATATCCCAGGTCGCCTGAGCATCATCTATAAAAAAGGGATAAACATGATTAACTATCGGCATCGAATCATTATGGTCATTGTAAAAATACCAATCGGTCCAAATAGTATAGTCAGATATAGCAAGAGCGACAACACTGGTATAAATCGGATAACTCATTTTATATTTAAAAGTCCGCCGTGATGGTGAACCTTGTAAGGGTGTAATATCTACTAATTTGCCATTGGTGGCACAGTAATATGGTGACTCAACAGTTATATTGATATCCATACTGTCGGCCTTATCGCTTGGTGTGTCTTTGCATGGCCACCAGCGACGGGAATCGTAAGGCTGACAGTCGGTATATGCCACCGGAATTGTACTTCCGTTATTGAAATAATGATTTTGATAACCAAAGGCCAAACCGCGGCCAATAAATTTTATTGTGCCATTATTGACAGCGTATGTAGCATAAGGGTGACCATGGTACCTGACAGTTATGGTGAACTCTTCGTCGGAGTTATATGTATGATCCAGCGTTATGACCACCTTGTTGTTTTCGTGCGAAAATGATAACAGGCCGGAAGCATTATAAACTGAATCAACTGTTAAATTTGTAACATCAGGGTACCAAATCGGGTCGATAACACTATCGACAAAATCAAGTTCTATCATTTCCAGCCCGTCTATCAAAGAATTCGCGGTCATGGTCAGGCTGGCGCTGTCAACATATTCCTCGATCAGATCGATTTCCATATCAAGCTTGTAAAATAATACATCATATTCGGCCATATCATATCGAGATGCTCGTTGAATCTTATCATAAGTTGCCCACGCTTCACTAAGTCGTTCGGCTTTGATTTTTCCCTCAAATTCATGAAATTGTGCGGCGGTCATATAATCGTCTTGAGACAATCCAAAAATGTCAAATGGATCATTTTCAGCATCGGTTGATGTAAAAAACAGGATAAATATTACCGCTATAAGTGCAGTATTAAAAATTTTCATCGGCGTCTTTCTATTCATTGGCGGTATATATTTAATATATTGCGATTTCCTTTTCTGTCAAGAAAATTCATTTTTTACGTTATAGCTTCTATATATAGAGTCTGCCCATATTATTATCTTTCAATATATTTTTTGAACCGTAATAAATTTTCAAATCAGAAGCGCAAGCGCGTATACCATCGATGAATCAATGCCAGAAAGGCCATTTTTCTCGGGCGGGTAAAACGAATCGGGCGTTTTTTTATACATTCCAAAATATAATCGACAGATTTATCGACCGACATCATAAACGGAAAATGATCGCCTTTCGCCATTTTGGTATCAACAAATCCAAACCTGATATTGGTAATAGCAACATTATACGGCTTCATTGCCAACGCCAATGATTCTACATAGGATGACAATCCGGCTTTTGAGGCAAAATAACTCGGCGCCTCCGGCGAAATGGCAACATCTCCAATCGACGACAGAACGATCATATGACCGTTTTTTGATTTTTTCATTTCTGGCAGAATAGTTTCGATGGTTTTAACCGCGCCGATTAGATTGACCTCAAATACTTTTCTCTCCAGTTGCAGATTCTCAAAATCAAGCTCTTCTCCGATCCCGGCGCAATAAACACAGAGGGCGATATCATCACCTGTTTGTTCTGATAATTTCTGTGAATAGTCAGATGAGGTGACATCAATTGTGGTGTGACTGTAATTTTCGTTTTTTATACTACTTTTACTTCGTGAAAATCCTTGAACCGACCATTCCAATTTTAACAATCGCTTTGTTAAACCAAGTCCGATTCCATCAGAATTGCCGATTATAATTGCTTTTTTGCTATTTGACATATTTAATCCCTTGCAATTTTACAACAAAAATAATGTAACGACACAAAAATAATCAACAAAAAACCGATATATTTCTATGTATCTATTAAGGTTACAGCAAAAATCGGTTCCCTCCTTCGAAGGACAGGCGTTTTCTCGTTTTTCAATTTTTTCAATCATTTCATAGCAATCGTCAAACAATCATAATGCCTACTATATAAAGATATAATTTGGAATAATATTTACTTGGTGGTGAATTTGATTGTACAAAAATCGACAGGTAGAAGGGGCTTCTGCCGTCCACCTAAATTCCGGTAGGACAGACATTCCTGTCTGTCCAAACAAAAGGCCAGACAAGAATGTCCGGCCTACTAAGAAATATTGAATTGTCAGGAGCGCACGGCTCCTGACCTACAATTAATACTATTTCAACAACAGCATCTTCTTCGTATCTGAGTAATCACCTGCGTTGATACGATACAGATATATCCCGGTTGAGACTTCTTTGCCTGATTCATCTCGGCCGTTCCAGATAACCGCATGCGGCCCGGCTGATAGTTTTTTATTTATCAATGTGGTAACTTTCCGACCGGTGATATCAAAAATATTAAGTGTTACATCTGATGAACGGGGCAGACCGAATTTTATCTCAGTATTCGGATTAAACGGATTGGGATAGTTTTGAGCTAATTCAAATTCTACTGGTATAACTATTTCATCTGGGTTATTAGTTATATAACCTGATTCCGCAATTTTAATCCCACCATTATAAAAATCAATAAAGCGGACTGGCTTTTTAGATGATGAAACATCAACACATTCATCCGGTGCACCAAAAAAAGTTGGGAAAGTTGCCAACTTGTCTGTAATAATACTGCTATCAAAACCAGAATAAACATCTTGTGAAATCACTGCAGTTATATCGTGAAGAGAGTTTCCTCCAAGAATTGCGGCAATAGAATTATCGGTGCAATCGCGCCAGAAAAAGTCAATCGGCAAAAATTGACCTTCAAGAGTGTAATCATTAGTTATCATAAAATCCATTGTAAACAGGGTCATGTTATCCGGTAGATTCATATTTAACGGTTGATGAGCACCATCATTCCTGTCAGCGATTCCTATTATCTGAAGAAGTCCTGAGGGACAGTTTTCGCAATTATTAACAAAACGATAGGTAAAGTATTCCCATTCATATTCACCGGGGATATTAAACAAAGTCGTATCACCAAAGGCACCCATAAAAGCTAATTCAGAATTGTCATAACTAATCAGAAAATCGAATCCATAATTCTCGGCATCACCATCTGTTTGCACAACTGGTATATATGCATGCTGTCCCAGATACTGATCTTCAATTTTTCCAATTTTGATTTCAAACGGTACGCTCTCAACTATCTCTAAATCAACCTTTTCACTTTTATGTCCTCCGACCGAAGCATAGGCGAATTCCGGTTTTTCACCAGAGTATTCAATATTTACAATATTATTAAAACCATATGGAAGAGCATAATGCTTAAATGAATATATTACTATTTTCAAAGAATCGTCTTTTTGAGTGTATGCAATAGCCATATGATCTGATTCGTCGGTCAAAGTTACGGCATCGATTTGATCAGGAGCATAAAAACATAAATGAATGGCTCCAACCAGCTTTTCAAACTCACCTCCAACAGTAATCATATTTTTACCGTTTTGAAATTGTAATTCCCCATCAAAATGCTCCACTGGCTTGGGATCAGCATTAGGCAAAACTTCGCCAACAATAATCCGAATAAAATGGACCAAATCTTCAATAGTTAATGGAATCCCATCGGCGTTAACATCCGAAGCCGCCGTTTGTCCATAAACATTGATTGCAAATACTTCAGTACCATACATAAAGTAGCTAACAAATATCATGGCATCGGCAACTTCATAAGCTATACCATTGAGATTAATGTCACCCCTATCATCAACACAACCGCAATCTATCAATTTTATCCCACCATTATAAAAATCTATGTATGGAACATAATCAAAGCGGTTCGAATTAATATTGTCAAAGCAGTCATCTTGTGCACCATTGGATGTCGGGAAACCACAATTCTTATCAGTTATCTCATAATATATATCGTTGTATCTGCTTTCACTGTCAAAGACTCTATTCGAAAGCGCTATCTGACTTCTGGAGCCAAACGGATTGCCCGGTGCGCCTTTGCATCTTATTGCATTGTCGGAACAGCCTTTCCAAAAAAAGCTTACCGGCAGAAATTCCCCCATATAGGTCATATTATTTGAGACCAAAAATTCGAGAGTAAACAAAGTTGTGTTGTCCGGGATATATAATGATTTGGGAACATGAGAACTGCCTTTTTGATTTGCTATCCCGATAAATCTTAACAGTCCTGACTGATAGCCGCTGTCACTGGGTTGGTCATAATCAAAGCTATAAGTAAAGTATTCCCATTCATATTCACCGGGAATATCAAAAATATCAGAATTTTCATAAGCACCCATAAAGGCCAGTGCAGAATTATCATAGCTAATCAGAAAATCAAAACCGTACATCTCTGATTTTCCGGACAATTTTGACACCGGTAAAGAAACATCGGTACCGCCTATAACCTCATCTGCTTTTCCGATTTTGATAGAGAAAGGAGAGTTTTCTGTTGTTTGGAGATCAATCTTCTCGCCGTAGTACCCAGCAGCAGAGGCATAAGCCAAGGTCGGTTGTTCGCCGGCATACTCAAAACTAACCAGTTCTGATAATTCTGCAGGAATACTCAATTTTTCAGTTCCATAAATCGGTCCGCTATAACTGTATATCAATATTTTTAAAGTATCATCTGATATGGCATGTTTAATATTCATATGCGACACATCATCAGACAGAGTAATATTACTAATCTGCCCCGGTGCATAGAAACAGAGATGGACAGCTCCGGCATCAATTTCAAATCTTGAATTTACGGTAATCTTGGTTTCATTCGCCCGAATTTTCAAGTTTCCCTTAAATAGGTAATTCACAATTTGATCGATTGGTATGTCGCCACCGGTGAAGTATCTGATGAAATATACAAAATCCTCTATAGTTAAATATTCACCATCATCATTGAAATCGGCAACATGTAGCATACAGGAGGATTCAGTTGCAGGTGCAAAAATGTCATTCAAAAAATGACCAAAATATATATCTTGAAATAAAACTAAATCGGCGACTTCAAATATCATTCCATTGCCATTATAATCCCCATACACACACCTATCATCAATATCCATAATACAGATAATTTTCACGCGGCCATTTTTGTAATCAATAGCGCTTTTATTAAAACCGCGGCCTCGATCTGAATCAGAATAATTACAATCATCATTATAAAATGGCGGTGCATTTTCAAAATCAATAATCAATGAATCGTCATAACTGAAAACCTGTCTTGGATAGTACACTTTCTCAGCTGGCCAGGAGTAAACGATATTATCAGTACAATCGTTGAAATAGAATTCAATCGGGAGTGATTGACATTCCAAAGTCAAATCTGTCGTAACAAGGAAATTCATAACTGCCAGTGTATCGCCAGAATCAAAATTGACATATTGAGGTGGGGAATTATTCCCGCCGACCGAACACCAAATGCCGGTGATTTGAACAGAATTAATAGTATCAATAATAATACCACTATCCAGTTGAATCTCATATCCAAAATGAGTTTTATAATCTCCTGTTAAATATGATCCCGGCTCAATAGAAAGCAGCATTAATGCTCGCGGATCATACTCAACACAAAAATCAAACCCGCTGATCTTATGCGTTGCTTTATTGACTATAATTGGGACAGATACGGTAGTACCTTGAATTACACCCGGGTAAGAGTGTTCGGTCGAATCAATATTCGCTATTTCAATTTCAAACTGAGGATGACTGCGGGGCTCGGCAAATGATGAACCCACAATTAATAAACAAATTATCAATGAAAAAATAATTTTTGCCCGCATTATATTCCTCCCGGAAAAATAACTGACATAATTAACAATAAGACGATATGAAGCTTGTTTTAATATATTATTTTACATGGACATGTCAATAGATAATTGTAGGTCGAAATCCTGAAAGGTTTCTACAATTATTGGAATCTATCAGGAATAGATTTGTCATGGGGCAGATGTGGACATCCGCCGCCCAAAACGCTTTATTCTGTTAAGTCAGTTCTTGCGTCCCATTTATGGGGCGTGTGAACTGACTCTCCCATAGCTTGTTATATGGCAGGTCACAATCCTCGCAAGCGAGAATCAAGACCTGCCATAACAAAAATGGAGCTTGTCAACACGCCCCTTGGGGTGCGGAAATGTTCGGATTTAATAAATAGAGAGAATATGTCAGGAGCGCATGGCTCCTGACCTACATGAATTTAAAATACTAACTCTTTGCTTTGACCGTCTCCAGCAGTTTTTCGACAATAACGGCGGTATCGACACCATCGGCTTCGGCGTTAAATGAGGTCACAATCCGATGCCGCAAAACCGGCAATGCGGCGAATTTGACATCTTCGGGGCCGGGAGTCGGGCGACCATCAATAATCGCGCGGGTTTTTGCCGCCAGAATCATATATTGTGAGGCTCTCGGACCAGCGCCCCATGAAACCCAGTTTTTGATAAAATCGGGGGAATTATCATTATTCGGACGGGTCGCACGCGCCAGACTAACTGCATATTCTATCAAATGATCCGAAACCGGAACCCGTCTGACCAATTGCTGAAATTCTACTATCTCTTTGCCAGTCAAAACTTTATTTAGCTTATAATTTGGCGCAACAGTGGTCGCTTTGACAATATTTTCCTCTTCGGTTTCAGAAGGATAATCGACAAATATATTAAACATAAACCGGTCCAACTGAGCCTCCGGAAGCGGATATGTCCCTTCCTGTTCAATCGGATTCTGCGTCGCCAGCACAAAAAACGGCTCTTCAAGTTTATAGGTCTCTCCGGCGGCAGTAACTTCATGCTCCTGCATCGCCTGAAGCAGCGCAGCCTGCGTTTTTGGCGGAGTTCGGTTGATTTCGTCTGCCAATATGGCATTCGCAAAAACCGGGCCTTTGACAAATTTGAATGATCTGCCGCCGGTAGCGCGATCTTCTTCAATTATTTCGGTTCCGGTAATATCTGATGGCATCAAATCGGGAGTAAATTGAATCCGGCTAAACTTTTGATCCAGAATATCGGCCAAAGTTGAAATCAGTAACGTCTTGGCCAATCCGGGAACACCAACCAAAAGACAATGCCCGGCCGATAAAAGAGCAATAATCAACTGTTCGATTACCTTATCCTGCCCAATAATAACTTTGCCTATCTCAGCTTTTATTTTCGAGTATGATTCGTTAAGTCTTTCAACCGCTTGAAGATCATTGTTGTTTTCAGTCATCAATTATTATCCTTTATTATTCTTTACATAAACCACTAGCTGGCACGTTTGATGGAAATTCCCCACTTCACCAACAGGTGCAGTCATAATCGCCGCAACCTAAAACAGGATGGCAAGTTGTGGACAAACCGATAATTCAGGAGTTTATCTGGAGATTCCAACCTATTGCAGATCATAGCAATACAGAGTAATCCACATTTATTAAAAGTTATCCACAATTTGATATTTGTATGTTTTTTGGCTATATTTTAAATTTCGATTTCTCTTTTTCCTTGTCATCCAATGGCTTGTTATGATTGTTTTTCTCTTCCGGAGGTAAAAATCCTAAATCTTTCTGGCCGCCTTTCATTTTACAGGAGCCGCAGAATATAGCGCCCTGCTCGACTACCAGCGATTTTGTCTTCAGATCTCCCTCGACATCTGATTTGGCCTGAAGTTCCAGCTTATCGGTCGCGGTCAGATTTCCAACCACCTTTCCGGCTACAACAACTATTTGACCTTCGAGATCAGCTTCCACATAACCTGTGGTTCCGACCGTAACGGTATCGGTGCAAATCACCTTACCTTTGACTGTTCCGTCAACCCGGATAGCTCCCTTGACATCAAGGGTTCCGGTGAAAACAGTATCTTTTCCTATGATGGTGTTCATAATCCCACCTTCAGTTTTGTTTGTTGAGTATTTCATAACCTGTTATATATTTTATAGGGTTAACTGGTTTTCCGTTTTCGCGAACCTCATAATGCAAATGAGGCGCGGTCGATTTACCGGTACTACCTAATAGGGCAATCCGGCTCCCGACCAAAACTTCCTGGCCGATTTCGACCAGAATTTCACTATTATGTCCATATAAAGTTGAGATATTATTCTCATGCTCGATTACCACCATCAGACCATATACCGGATCAGATTCGACTTGAGTCACCATTCCGGCCGCAGTCGACAAAATCGGTGTTCCAATCTCACCGGCAATATCGATCCCGGGATGATAATCTTCGGGGTTATCCGAAAATCCACGCGTAATGTACCCTTCAACCGGAAATCCTTCCGGTAAGGTCTCATTGATCGGAAATGATTTTTGCACCACCGCCGGTTTGGTATTGCCCATCTCGGCAAATAGAATCGAATCTGGCGGAAGTTCAGGGATTTCAAAATCGACACCGGCCAAATCAGAAATTCGGGTTACAACTTTGCGTGCCTCTTTCATATTCTCTTCCAAAAGGCTCAGCTTGTACTTGTACCGCTTAAGCGATTCATTTTCCGATTGAAGCTGTGTTGCCTGCGACGCCCGCATCAATATTTTTCCATAAAACGAAAAGAAAAAAACGATCCCAATCAAAAGGAGCGAGAAAAAGATTATTATAGTTTTAAACAGCCACGACCGCAGACGAATACCAAATTGGTTTTCGACCCCATCGGGAACAAACAGAATACTATAATATTTGGTTTGTGACATATAACTAATTTATCTTTTTGAACAGTTCCAGAATTCTATCAAGATCCTCATCGCCATAATACTCGATTTCAATCCGCCCCCGCTTAAGACCCGGTTTAATTTTTACAGATGTGCCTAACAGTTGTTTCAAATAATTTTCCACTTCCATCAAAATCGGTATTCTTTTCCTCGGTATCAGCTTTCTTTTCCTTACCCGTT
>JAQBFG010000203.1:0-7955 GCA_032123495.1 Candidatus Zixiibacteriota bacterium
GTCCCATTTATGGCTCCATTATTAACTTCACAATTGGCAAGGTTGCCATCAATATCATCACAAATAAAGCCATCTATGGTTATTGGAGACAGATCACATAGATACAGTTCTTGATTATCGGGGACAGTCGCGGTTGGGGCATTATTTAAAATAACATTAACAATCGTTTGGCAAGTAGCGGTTTCGCCGCATTCATCGGTCACGGTCAAATTAATAATATTTTCGCCTTCAACCGGAATAAAAGTAACATCGTTACCATTCAGAGTTCCATTATCTACATCAGCCGATATTATATTGCCATCAACATCTTCATATAAAAATCCTGAAAGCATTGCTGAAGACAAATCACAAACAAGTAAATCCTGAGATGGCGGACAGGTGACCGTCGGAGCACTGTTAAGAATAACCATAACAGTTGTTTGACAAGTCACTTCTTCCCCACATTCATCACGGGCGGTCAGAATAATAATATTTTCGCCTTCAACCGGTAAGAATGTTACCTGATCTTCAATTAAATCGCCATTATTCAGGCCAACAAACGTAAGATTATCATCAAAATCATCGACGTAAAATCCACGAATTGTTATCGGGGATAAATCGCAAACCTTCAACTGCAGATCTTCCGGGCAAGTTACAGTTGGGGCACTATTCATTTTAATAGTAACCGTAGTCTGATTAGTCGTTACCAGGCCGCAATCATCAGTCGCGGTTAAAATAATTGTGTTTGGTCCAAGAACTGGTGTGAATGTGACCATATCGCCGGATAACGTACCGTTATCAATATCACACGAGATTAGATTGCCGTCGATGTCATCGCAGATAAATCCCGGAATCATTATTTCTGATAAATCGCAAACAAAAAGCTCATTCGGTTCAGGGACGTCAGCAGTCGGTGCTGAATTAAGAGTTACCGTTATAGTTGTCTGACAGGTCGTTTCTAATCCGCATTCATCGGTGGCGGTTAGAGTAATCACATTGGTGCCTTCAACCGGTACAAAACAAACTTTTTCACCAAAAGGAGTCGTAGCATCACCAGTATTGGTTTCGGTGATATTCAGGATAGATTCAATTGAAACGGCACTTCCATCTTTTGATACTGTTGTGCGACCCGGCTGGCCAACAAAATAGCCACCGGTTACGTCACAGTTTATTAAATTACCATCAATATCACTGCAGATAAATCCATCAATACAGATTTCGCTTAAATCACAAACAAATAGCTCTAAATCACCGGGGCACTGTGCCGTTGGAGCGCTATTAAGAACAACTGTTATTATTGCCTGACAGGTTTTGGTTTCGCCGCATTCATCGGTGGCAGTCAAAGTTATTATATTTTCACCGACAACCGGCGTAAAAGTAACATCATTTTCATAAATAGTGCCGTTATCAACATCGCATGATATTAAATTACCATCAATATCATCGCAAAGAAATCCGGAAAGTGTCACCGGGGATAAATCACAAAGGAACAGTTCCAGATCACCCGGGCAGGTTGCGGTCGGTGCGTTGTTGAGAGTAACTGTAATTACAACAGAATTGGAAGCAGTATTACCACATTCATCAGTGGCGGTCAATGTAATTGTATTGTCGCCAACAATAGGAGTAAAGGTAACTTCGGTGCCGACTATCGTTCCATTATCAACTTCGCATGAAACAAGGTTGGCATAACGATCTTCGCATATAAATCCATCTAAAGTAATTGGTGATAAATCACAAACAAATATTTCTTGATCATCAGGTACTGTCGCCGTTGGCGCCACATCTAACACAATATTAAATATCGTTTGACAAGTGGTTACTTCGCCGCACTCATCGGTAGCGGTAAGTGTGATAATATTTTCGCCTTCGATAGGTGTAAAAGTGACCTCATCACCAATTAGGGTCCCATTGTCAACTTCACATGAAACTAAATTACCATCAATATCATCGCATATAAAACCACTTATTGTATGAGGTGACAAATCACAAAGGGGGCGAATTTGGACCTGGGGACAAGTAGCCGTTGGCGGGCTGTTCAGCGTTACTATTACAGAAGCCTGACAGGTGGAAGCTTCCCCGCACTCATCGGTAACCGTCAAGGTAATAAAATTCTCACCATCAACCGGAGTGAAAGTAACTTCGTTTCCATTTAAAATACCATTATCAACCTCGGCATTAAATATATTGCCGTCAATATCTTCATACTGAAATCCGTCTATCGTAATATCAGACAAATCGCAAACAAACAGTTCCTGCTGAGCCGGGCAGCTTGCCGTTGGTGCACTATTCAGAGTTACATAGATATTTGTATAACAGATGGCAGTTTCGCCGCATTCGTCAGTAATTGTAATAGTGATATTGTTTCTGCCCTCAACCGGGGTCAGAGTAACATCGCCGCCATTCAATTCTCCCCTATTGACCACAGCACTCTCCATATTACCGTCAGGATCAATATAGCTAAATCCCGAAATAATAATCGGAGACAAGTCACAAACGAATAAATCTCTGGACGGCGGGCAGGCTACATATGGCGCTCTATTAAGAGCAATATCTATTATCGCCTGACAAGTCGTAACTTCGCCACACTCATCAGTAGCGGTCAAGGTGATAACATTTTCACCTTCAATCGGTGTAAATGTAACATCATTGCCATTTAAAACACCATTATCGACTTCGCACGAAATTAAATTGCCGTCTATATCATCACAAACAAATCCACTCAATGTTACCGGTGATAAATCACAAACCAGAAGTTCCTGAATCGGTGAACAAGTAGCAGTTGGCGGACTATTCAAGGCAACCATAACAACTGCCTGGCAAGTAGAAACCTCACCGCACTCATCAGTGGCGGTCAGAGTGATAATATTTTCGCCAACAACCGGAGTGAAAGTAACATCATTTCCGCTTAAAGTACCATTGTTAACCAAACAAGAAACCAGATTGCCATCGATATCATCACATACAAATCCATTAAGGGTCACCGGAGTTAAATCGCACACCAGAAGTTCCTGAACCGACGAACAGGTAGCTGTTGGGGCAGTATTGATAGTAACATCAAGATTGATAGTATCAACATCGTAAGCCTCGCATTCATCCCAGGCAGTAACGATCATTTGATAATCGCCCGACTGTTCAGGCGTAAAACATGCCATTCCGGTTATATCGCTATAATTACCAAAATAGCCACCCGGAGATACTTCAACGGTAATATTAGTTAAATTATCATCATTATCATCAATTCCAACCGGAACGCATACTTCAGCTGGATCACAAAGCCAGAATGATTGATCCTCAGGAAGAATAACTATCGGAACTGAATTCAATGTTACATCAACTGTAAACATACAACTGTCCAGATCAACCGGAGGACAATCATCACATTTTGAATTTTCGGTACTAACGATAACCTTAATATCTTTTATAACCGAGCAGTTGGTATAGAAACAGACTGAATTAATATCTGAATTATACCAGGCTGATGACGGCTCAACGGTGACACTTGCCGCTTCAGGAATACCACCTATCGGATAACATAAGGTATCAGGCTGGCAAATAAATTCGGTTGCACTTTTAGGAGGACATTCAAGTACAAAACCAAGAATAACATCAAAAGTAACCAGTGAAGTATCAGCTCCACAGGAATCAGAAACTTCTACTTCAAATTCATAAATACCGTAATCGGCAGGAGTAAAGATCAGCATCCCGGTATTGGCATCAATAGCACCGTCTCCCGATATTAAGGAGAAAGCAATCGGATCATCTTCGGCATCAGTAGCATCAACATCATAGTTCAATTCTTCGCCAACGATGGCTACCTTTTCGATTATTCCGCCATTGGTAATAATTGGAGAACGATTAAAATAGATAACATACGTTTTGGTAAAATAAACTGGCTCACTCTCATTATCGGTGGCCACAAAAACTACATCAAAAGTCCCTTCTTCGATGGGCGTGTATTCATAATATCCATTGGCAGGGGAAATAGATGGAACATAAGTCAAAGTCCCGGGACCAGAATAAAGAGATAGACTTAGTGTCTGCCAGTTATCAATATCAGTGACAACGATTGTATCATAAATCGTTGACCCATTGCACAAGGAAAAGCTTTCCTGGGTCGGCGGTTCAAATTCCGGCGGATAGTTTGGGCAACCTTCACACGTATTCCTTAAAGGATCGGAAGTAGTGTCGGGCAGAGCCGAAATCACGCCACCTTTAGTTACATCACCAAAAACATTTAATGAAAACAATAGAAAAAAGGTTAGGGCCAGTGCCGTAACCGTGATCTTAGATCTATACATCATTCCTCCAAAAGTATGTCAATAAACCGTGATGCTCATGTACTGGCGGTACGGTACTGAATAGAGCATAACCAACTAACAAGTTATAGCTGCCCAATATCTTCTGTGCATCCTTTAAAACAATCGTCTCGGAATAAACCGAGACATAAATCAAATTAGTAAGTACTAATGCAGTATAACAAAACCACCAATAATATATCCTTAAACCTGAATATGTCAAGATATTTCTGGCAGCATAATTTCCCCGAAATCCCTTTATTACCATTACCTTAGAGATTTCTCCGGTAAAATTATTTGGCTTGCCTTTAATGTCTATATTTTCTCTAAAAATCATATATATTCCTACACCCACAAATCTAAAATATAGTTTGTCGGAGAAAGTTACTGCAATTTCCCTGCCTTCTTATCAAAATGAAGCAAGCGGAAAAAAGAATAGAGTATATGAGAAATTTATAGGCTGAAATATTTTTATTAGCATATATAATATTTTACTTATCATTATATTATACATATCGTTACGTGATCATATAAAAGATAATACTTCTGCTTTCGAGTTGAGATAATGTATTCGTTTATGCTAAAATATTAAAAAATTTATCATCTAAAGTTGCATGTTTATCAGCCATATATGCAAGAGGTTACATATTTGTTGAAAAAAAAAGACCGCCCTGATCAGGCAGTCTTTTTTAATAAGCTCTATGACTTGTTATTTGGTATCGAGAATAATTGGCAGACCGTCCTTCGAATTACCAAATATAATGATCTTAGTATTTGGCGATTCAGCCAGTTTTTGCGATGCCTCAATCCCCTTCCAGGTTAGAAGCGAAGGAGTTACTCCAGAAGCCACGATTTTCTGGAAATCGGCAATACCTTTTGCCTCAATCCTTTTTCTTTCAGCTTCCTGGGTTTCTTTAAGGATTACAAATTCCATCTTTTCGGCATCCTGTGATGCCTCTAATTTGGCATTGATAGCCTCAGTTATTTTTACCGGCAGGCCGATATTACGGATAATAATATTTTCGACTGAAATAAATTTATCCTTCATTAAATTCTGCATTTCCATAACAATCTCGTTGGCGATTTCTTCCCTTTTGGTTGAATAAATCTCCTCCGGCTTGAATTTGCCGACAACCGACCTGGACACTCCGCGTAGGGCCGGAGCGACAGCAACATTATAATAGTTGGGTCCAACTGTGATCTGCAATGAATCAAGCTTGTCAAAAATTGGCCGGAACCAGACAGTCATCTCCAAACCGATCGAGGCCCCATCAGAAGAAAGAACGTGCAGATCCTCACGACGCTCATCAAGCTGGATCTTGTAGACAAAAATATTGTTCCATGGAATATGCCAATTAAAACCTTCGTCATAGATTTTGCCCATTTCGGTGCCATCGCCGAATTTGTAATAAAATACGCCCCGATGCCCCGATGGTATCTGGGTTCCGCATCCTGCCATACCTGAAACAAAAATCAGGATAAGCAAAAGCGGCAATAACATTAATTGATTTCGAGTCATACGACCTCCTTTAAATATTTAACACTTAAGTATTTAATGTTCTAAAGAAGATAGTAAATGAAAGACAACCATATATCAATAAAAAAAATAGGCTAATATCAAATATCGACTTTGAAGGGAATTACATAATCACTGCGTTTCACCAACGTTGATTCAACAACCAGCGTCTCCCCTGCAGCAGACACTGTATCGACCTTGAAATGGTACCCGGATTCATTGCTGTCAAATGTTATCAATTGATAAAAAACATCTGTTGATTGAGGAATCCGCAAGCCGGTTTTATGTTTTCCATTATCCAGAATAGTATTAAAGGTCTTAATTGAGTCGCTTCGATCCCGATAGAATAGCCGTTCCGAATAATTACTGGAAAAAGTAAGTGAATCCCCAAGCGGAAGTTTTGCCATGTCGTCTTCTAATATGTAATATCTGCCCAAGCGAGAATTTGGCAAACTGGATGCATTTACCGGCTTGGCGTCAAAAGTTGCACCGCTATCGCTGGCAAAGGCTCCATCAATACTATAATTCAAACCTGAATATGCCCAGAATCGCCATCCATGATATTGATATGTGTCTCCATATATCTTTATAAAATATGCGAAACGCTGCAGGCTATTCTCGAATTTATAGGCCATAGTCGTATCATTACCGCGAATACGATAAATCTTGCCGGAGAAATCATCATCAATAGCGGCAACAGCATCTCTGGTTAAATCAAATGGATAAATAACTTTCAATGGTTCATACAAATCCAGCGAATCAACAGTTATCGAACGAGACTTATTTTCAACTCGATAAAAATACAGATCGCCGCTTTCATCCATTGCAAAAGGAGCATTTTCAGGATATAAATTGGTCGAATATAATTCTTTACCATCTAGCGAATTATTAATAAAATTCTTGATCTCTCGAAGATAATTGACGCTATCTACTGGAACGTCACCGCATGAAAACAGGCCCGCAACAATAAATAAAATTAACAGGCCATATTTTGGTTTTTGTTTTATCATCTCTATTTCCTCTGACGTTTATTCTTTAAATTTGTTTTAATATTTTTTATTTCATCACGAAGCGCCGCCGCGGTTTCAAATTCAAGATTTTCAGCCGCCTTTTTCATCGCCTTCATCAAGAACGCAATCTGACCCTCAGCGGTCATCTCGGCAAAGAAATCAGGTTTTTCAATTTCGTGTGTTTCTTCGGTTTTGGAGTCGGCAAAACTGGTTGCTTTTAATATTTCATCTCTGGTTTTAAAAATTGTCTCAGGATTGATATTATGCTCTTCATTATAAGCCAATTGTTTGACCCGTCGTCGCTGGGTTTCATCAATCGCCTTTTTCATCGAGTTGGTGATTTTATCGCCATAGAATATCACTTCACCATTTTTATTCCTGGCAGCCCGGCCAGCCGTTTGAATCAGCGCCCGCTCCGAGCGGAGAAATCCTTCTTTATCGGCGTCGAGAATAGCCACCAATGAGACTTCTGGCAGATCAAGACCTTCTCTTAAAAGGTTAATTCCCACCAAAACATCAAACTCTCCCAGACGGAGACCCCGAATTATCTCCGTTCGATCAATAGCGTCAATTTCACTATGAAGATAGCGAACCCTGATATTTAGTTTCTGCAAATATGAGGTCAGATCTTCGGACATTCTTTTGGTTAAGGTCGTCACCAGAACTCGTTCCTTCTTGGCTGTCCTCTCTCTTATTTCATTAATAAGATCATCAACCTGATTAGAAGACGGCTTGATAGTAATTTCCGGATCACATAATCCGGTCGGCCTTATAACCTGCTCAACGATCACACCACCGGTTTTTTCAAGCTCAAAATCGGCCGGAGTAGCCGACACAAAAATTACTTTTTTAATAAGAGAATCAAACTCATCGAAGAATAACGGGCGATTATCCAGTGCCGATGGTAACCTAAAGCCATGTTCAACAAGAACTTCTTTGCGCGAACGATCACCGGCAAACATTCCCCGAATTTGAGGAATCGTCTGGTGCGATTCATCAATAATTACCAAAAAATCATCGGGAAGAAAATCGATCAACGTCGCCGGTCGTTCTCCGGCAGCCCGTCCGGTCAAGTGGCGTGAATAATTCTCGATTCCGCTGCAATATCCGATCTCTCTCATCGTCTCAATATCATAGCCGGTCCTCGATTCAAGC
>JAQBFG010000204.1:0-6280 GCA_032123495.1 Candidatus Zixiibacteriota bacterium
TCTGGACCACCCTTATATTTAAAGTTTATCAAATAAACAACATCAAGAATATTTATTGCACAATCGAGTCGTGCATCGCCGCTACAAATCTCATAAGGTATTGGATTTGGACCGGATTTATATTTATAGTTGATGAGATATACTACATCAAGAATATTTATATTTTCGTCATTGTTGGCGTCTCCCGGAGCACAATCGCATTCGCCAATGATCATGCCGGTTTGAATGTCCCATACAACGTATTGTTCGGACGAGCCAGCAGTTATTTCCTGAAGGGTAATATTATCACCATTACCTAAATAACCATCACCCTCATCAATCCAGTTAGGACAGAAATAAATCCGATTATAATTAGGCGAAACTTCACTCCAGAACATGCCGGCCGGATCTTCTATAGGCACAACATCCGGATTATCAATGCCGAGATAATCAAGATATAAGGTGTCCTCGCCAAGAGATATTTTTAATGTCGGCCCAAGCCATCTGATATCGTAGTTAGGTTCGGCCTGGCCGTTAAAACTGGCTTCATCACCTGTACTAAATTTACCATCTGAATTATCGGTCCAACCGGTCAGTTCCCAATCCTGGCAATAATTGGGCCATAATTCATGCCAGTTGCTATTTATTGGGTTACCACTGGTTGGTTTCCATCCATCCCGATTATGCAGATTAATACCATGAATTTGATCAGGCAACTCAATTACCGAGACAATTATATCGGTAGCCAGATCGTCAATGTGATAAACAGCGGATTGACCGGATGTCATATTTTGCAATATTAAATTGTCGTTATAATCCAGTACTCCCTCAGTTTCACCATCAGTCCAACCGACGCAGAAATAATATGTACCCTGAGTAGATGAAACTTCCCGCCAATATTTTCCGATAACATCGGTAATATCACTCATATCTGCCTTATCAAATCCGACATAATCGAGATATAGAGTGTTTTGACCAAGAGATACTTGAATTGTAGGTCCCACCCAGTCGACCTTAAGTTTATTCCATTCACCTGAAGCGCTATTATAGAAATCCAGATAATCATTTATAGTTAAGTTATCATCGCCATCATTAAACCACCCGGTTACGGTCCAGTCCTTGGTCGGAAGAAATTCTTCCCACTCGGAATCGTTGGGATCCTGATCCGGCATATAATGCGGATTGAAATTAGTATTATGCATGGCCGTCCCGACTGGTAATGGATTGGGCGGGGTTTTGGAAATTTTAGTCAGGATAACATCTGCTTCAACCGTTTCAATGCTGGCAGGCATATCTTCGTTGGTGATGACATTTCGAAATACAGCACTATCTCCTTCATTGAGGAATCCGCCGCCGGCATCGGTCCAATCCAAAAGAACATAAGTTTGAGTCTGCAAATAATTGGGATATACTTCACGCCAGTACGTTCCCCTGGGATCGTCAATAGGGTTAACATCAGGATTGTCAAATCCGATATATTCAAGATAAATGGTTGTCTGATCTAATAGGATGGTAAGCGTGGGGCCGACCCAGACAACATTGTACTTATTCCATTCTTCGGTAATATCATTGGTCAGATCAATATAATCACCAATATTCGGCTTATTATTGGCATCAATATCAAACCAACTCGTCAGTGTCAGATTTTGGTCATACACTGGCCACAGTTCGGTCCATTGGGTACCGGTGGGATCACCGTTGATATTGGTTGGATTATATTCGTCAATATTGTGAATATTCAGATCGCCTTCAATTGGATCGGGGGCGTTTGGAAAAATGTAGGTTGAGATAATATCGGTATTCCAGTCATCAACCTGAAATTGAACAACCAATCCCGAATCAACACCATCAAGGGCCAGCAAAGTAATATCATCAGCAAGGCCAAGGAAACTATCGCCGTCATCAAGCCAATCCAGACATAACCATCGATGAGAATATTGGGGATAGGTTTCATGCCAGTAGGTCCCAACCGGTTCGGTTATTGGGGATATATCAGGGTCATAGCCCATATAGTCCATATAGTAAGTATCTAATCCATCTGAAACAGTTACAGTAGGTGTTACTTTTTCAATAAGTTTCCAAATAATGGAGTCGCCCAGCGTTTGGTGTGTAAATTTGATCGTATCCCCGATGCTGAGTATTCCATCAGTATTGTCAAACCACTCCGTTAGATTCCATTCATTGCCATAATTGGGCCAGAGTTCATGCCAGGTAGTATTTGTCGGGTTACCATTGGGCGGATTGGGTATATAATCATCGGTGTTGTGGTCATATTCATCGCCGCGCACCATTAATGGCGTTGTGACAATATCCGTTTCAATAGCTTCAACCTGACAAAAAAGATGCTCCTGTCCATCGACTTTGGATATCTGAATCGAATCCGGATAGCCAAGTATACCATCAACATTATTGTGCTCGTAAATAATTTCCCAAATGTTCCCATGATTTGGATAGACTTCATGCCAACGAGTTCCAAGAGATTCATTTATGATTCTGACCTTTGGATTAGGATCAATTTCTTCCAGATATTTAATTATTCCCGGATTTTCCAAATCTGATATTTTAATTGTAGGTCCAACCCACTCGACATGCTCGCGAGTAGTCCATTCAGATAATGAATATGTAATATCTATGGTATCGCAAAAACTCAAATATCCGTCACCATTATCAGACCAGCCGGTTAATTTCCATTCATTTTCATAAGTTGGCCAGAGCTCATTCCAAATGGTTCCAGTAGGATCACCATTGATATCGTCAGGATTATAGTCGTTAATATTATGACCGGTTTTGCCAATAACCGGATTTCGAACCGGACTAATAATCACCACCGCTTCAATCTCGGCCACCGTCATACCGGCTGAGAACCATGCCGGTTCTTCATCCATTTTCCATACCGTGACGGCACTGGCATCTCTATATTGATTAAATTCAATTTTGAAATCAGTATCATCGGCTTCGGAGCTGTTTTTCGAGTAAAAATTATATTTCTGCAACATCCATAAAGCGGCCGGGCCGATGCCAAGAGCTTCCACATCATGTACATCATGAGAAACACTCAGGCCGTCATTGTGGCCGTCGGGATGAGTATGATTACTTCCCAGTATCCTGCTTGGCGGAGTGGGTAACGGTACCGTTTCGGCGCGGTCATTATCAGGATCAGAAATACCGACATTATCACCAACCGGATTAACCCCGGCCAGTGTTGCATACTGTTCCCCGGTTCTTGACCAATAGACTTTCATAGAGTCACTTGTTGGAACATTATATTCAATCAAATCAACATGCCAGTTTCCCATCTGAAGTATTATATTTTCGAAGTCTAATAATTGCTCGCGGCAATAATCGAAACTGGGTTGATCAATTTTAGTAACATCCAGAAATTGGCGAAGTCCGCGCTGATCCAAAAACTGCTCCATTCCACTTTTTAGACTATCAATATCGGTCCCCGTGGGAGGTTCAACATTGGTGCTCATTAAGGTTGCCAGCGATTCTATAAAATCAGGAACGGTTGATTCATCAGGAACCAAATTCCATTCGGGAAATCTTCTATCGAACCACCACAGACAATTGGCCACCGCGGTTGGCCCGGAATATTCTGGCCAGGAACTCTGATTCTGATCAAAATCAGGCAAATAAATTCCATTGGGCTCATTCCACACCATGGAACCGGATCCGCAAAAAGGCGACTTTGTCTCACCAAATACCCTCCAGATCGGATAACCGGCTACCGATGGACTGGTGAATTCATACCACTCAGACCAACTCGGATTTTGTTCAGAGTTATCAAAACCATACAGATGGCAACCTTCCGGATTAGGAGTGTTATCCAATAAAATTGACGGATAAGCATCTTCTGTACCGGTATATTCTATTCCAATAAAGAATGGACCATTGATGCACCAGGATGTTGGAAATGTAACAACACCGGATCTTGGAATACAAAATATTAATGAATCGCAAATATAGGAATAACTGTACAAAATGGGGCCGGGAATTAGACATCCTTCTTCGAAACTCGCCGTATCATAAACAATAATATTGACAGGGCAGGGCCAGGTAAAATCATAGATGTCATCATCAAATAATTGAAATTCGATTGATGCTAATGAAAATGGAGTTGGATCAGGTCCGCAATCAGCGGGATCAAAATATTCAACGATCTTGTCACCATCATTCAGATCTGGTATAATACTCTCAGGTACTCCATAGTAATTGAATAAAATGCAAACATCTCTTTGACCACTGCTCTCGAATGATTCAATTTTTTGTAATTCAGGGATTTTAATTGTTCTTCCATCAGCCAATGAATATTGCCCCGATAGAATAATAATAAACAGTATTTGATTTAATACGATTATGAAGGAAATTTTCCTTAGTTTTCTTGCGTGGAATAGTTTGAAATCCATATTTTAATTTCCTCTCGCCATTTATTTTGCCAATCTATAGCATTTCGGTCTTAGACCACTTTTGGTTAGCGGCGCAGGGATTGCCTCTGAAAAGAACCTGCTCATCCCATTGTCCCTGATTTTCCGTGAAAGCCAATGACATAGATGAGATATTTTTCATCACATAAGTTTTAAATTTTGAAGTATCAAGATTTCTATCATCAATTGCAAAACCCGAGGATGCCATAATTATGACCGCAATGATTAGATAGCTCATCATTCTAAAAAGAATCCATGAAAAATTATGCATATTCACAAATCATATCTGAATGCTCAATAATCTCCCTTAGGGAAAATCATTAACTGTAATATAAGAAATTATCTCGATTTAGTAAAGTATTTAAATGCTAAGTGGGGCTGACGTCAGTTGAAATTTCCACTGCAGGTTTCCCGTGATGACTTGCTTCCCATATATCGGTACAATTTAAAGTTAGTATATTGAACTGGATTGAGGAAAGATATATATATGGGTCGGCGGATCACCGATAGTTTTTGATGATATTTGTAAGAGATTTTTCGTAGAGAGATAATAAAAGCGGCGAGACATTTTGCCGTTAGTCATTGCAATACAACATTTTACGGTGTTAAAAATAATCAAGCGGAGAGGCTGGGATTCGCCGCCTTGATATTTGGCTAAGTTTAAGAATTCCTTATAATTAGGCGTATTTTATTGGTAATAATAATGTTAAGTAGAGCCAAGTTCGTGCAAGTAGAGTCAAGTAGAGCCAACTTGGTGAAGTAAATAGTTAGAAATTTGTTAGAAATTAATTTCATTAAATTCAAAATAATCTATAAATTGGAACTTATTTTTGGGGTTTTGTTCATTCAAGCGTACCAGAGAATTTACGTTCGAGAATGCCAATGGATTGATTCTATATACAATCGATTATTCTATGATTGTGTCTTTTTCTTTATACAACACTCTTATCCGTTGCTGGTTTGTACGGTTAGTGACAATGGAATTCATGTGGCCAAGACAAAAGGGCCGGAATAACCGGCCCCATGATATTAATTCTAATTTATTGGCCACGATTTTTATGGACACACGGGTTCGGGACCGCCTTTATACTTAAAATTGATAAGGTAAACGACATCTAGAATATTTACTACGCCAGAGTTATCAACATCGGCCGCTTCGACTGGAACTGGCACCGGACCATCCTTATACTTATAGTTAATTATGTAAACAACATCGAGGATGTTGACCATCCAATCGTTATTGACGTCACCACAAAGATAGGGCTCCCCTAATGCGAAAGGAGATAATGAGGTCACACGGCCACATATTCTATTATTTGCTGCATCAACCGGGAGGATTGTAACATCCGGTGGGGTTTCATGTAGATGGAATAAACGCAAATTAGCCTCAGGTACATGGATCTCGTTTTCATCATAGATGAAACAAATTTCTATCCAACCAGAAAATACTGCTGTGGTCGTAATTTCATAATATATTGGCGGGGCGACGGGAACCAATTTGAATCCGGTTGGTGGTGGAGGTCCCTGAGAACTGACTGAAACTTCTGTAACTCCAGCTACGTCAACATTCTCAAATGTGATTGATAAGCTTTCAGTTAAATCTAATTGGATATTAGAACCTTCAGGTGTATTTCCTCCCCCGATATTAAAAAGGATTGACACATTGTCAGAGCCACCGTTTGCGGTCACCAAATCATTTTTGCCGTCTCCGTCAAAATCATTCGAGAAGACTGAATAAGGCCAAATACCGACGCCATAGTTAACAGCGGTCTGGAAAATCCCGTTGCCATTATTGAGTAATATTGAAACATTTGCAGAGTTATTGTTTGCGACCGCCAGATCATTGTCGCCGTCTCCATCAAAGTCACTCGAAAAGA
>JAQBFG010000205.1:0-3742 GCA_032123495.1 Candidatus Zixiibacteriota bacterium
CGGGATTGGTTATGAAATCATCTTCCGATACTGACCGCAATGAACTGCTCGATAATTTGCGAGGTTTGATTAATGCATCAGTATAACGGCATATTATTGTGCGATAAACCGTACGACCAGACAAGCCATGATGTTGTCGACAGCCTTCGAAAATTGCTGGGTCAGAAAAAAATCGGACATACCGGAACGCTTGATCCAAAGGCGACTGGCTTGATGGTTTTTTGTTTAGGGCAAGCGACAAAAATCGCCCGCTTTATTACCGATGTTGATAAAACTTACGAGGCCGAAGTTACTCTGGGACAACGCTCACCTACTTATGATGCGGAAGGTATTAGTTCCGAAACACCGTTTGAAAAAATACCTGAACTGAATGAAGGCGATATATGCTCCGTTTTATCTTCTTTTAAAGGTGACATCAAACAAAAGGTGCCGATTTTTTCGGCGGTAAAAGTTGACGGAAAGAGGTTGTATAAATCGGCCAGGAAGGGCGAAATCGTTGATACTCCCGTACGCGATGTATTTATTGATTCAATTAGACTAATTGAATTTAAATCGCCGAAGATTAAGTTTGAAGTATCCTGCTCGAAAGGAACATACATCCGTACCATTGCAAATGATATTGGAGAAAATATTGGTTGCGGAGCTTATCTTTCAGCATTAAAAAGAACCCGGATCGGCAATTATTCTTTGGATGATGCTTTGACACTTAAAGAGGTTGAACTATACACAAAAGATGGTTCAATGGATCAATATATCAAGCCGATTGACTCGGTTCTTCAGTTTCCGTCAATTATAGTTAATGAAGAATTCAGTTCACTGATTATTTTGGGACGATCTCCAAAATATCAGGATATAATTGGTGTCGATGGGAATTTTCAGCCTGAGGAGTTTATCAGTTTGAGAGATTTTAACGGCAACATCAGGGCGATAGGGAAATCTGAAATCTGTTCATCGGAACTCGATAGTTATAATGGAAACACATTTTTTACTTATATAAGGGTACTTAATTGAGTTTGGAAGTAATTAAAAATATTGATGATTATGACGCCCCGGAAAAAGAGGTCGTTGTCACAATCGGAACCTTTGATGGTTTGCATCGCGGGCATCAGGAGATTCTCAAGCGCCTGATGGATTCGGCCAAGGTTAATAATATGGAGGCCGTTGCTATCACTTTCGAACCTCATCCGCGTGTACTGGTGACACCCGATGATCCTCCGCCGCTCTTATCTACGTGGGATGAGAAAGTTCGGCTTTTCGCTGATTATATGGATGGCAAACTAATGGTGTTGAATTTCAATAAAGCACTGATGGATCTAACCGCCGAAGACTTTATTAAAAACTACCTGACCAAAAAACTTAATCTGAAAAAGTTGGTAGTTGGTTATGATCATGCCTTTGGGAAAAATCGTTCCGGAACAATTAACGATTTAATGGGATTATCCAAGATCTATTCTTTTGATTTGGAAGTTGTGAATCCGATCCTTGTCGATGGGCGACCGATTTCATCATCACGAATCAGGCGTCTGATTACTGGCCATGATTTGCCGCTGGCCATAAAAATGTTCAAGCACCCTTATCCAATTTTAGGTAAGGTAATCAAAGGTATTGGATTGGGAAAAAAACTTGGATATCCAACCGCAAACATTGATTTTCACGAACGCAAACTTTTGCCAGCTGATGGCGTTTATTCTTGCCGGGCCGAGCATGATAGTAAAACATATAGCGGGATGATGTTTATTGGTAATAATCATTTTGATCCCAATCGGGAAAAATCGGTTGAAGTGAATATATTCGATTTTGATAAAGATATTTATGGTAATGAACTGATATGTTATCCCGAAACTTTTGTTCGCGAGAATATTAAGTTTGATAGCACCGATAAACTTGTCGAGCAGATATCAAAAGATAAAATAAATATATTGAAGTTAAATAAATAAAAGGAGATGACAGAAGTGTCAGTAAGCAAAGAAAAAAAAGAAGAGATTGTCGCTTCGAATCAATTGCATGAAAGCGACACAGGATCACCCGAGGTCCAGATTGCGATTCTAACCGAGGATGTAATCAACCTCACTGAGCATCTGAGGATGCACAAAAAGGATTTTCACAGCCGCCGCGGTCTACTTAAAAAAGTTGGCAAGCGTAGAAGGCTGCTCGATTATCTAATGCGGAAGGATATTGAAAGTTATAGACAGTTGATATCAAAACTTGGTATCAGGCGGTAAAGCGGAATTAATTGGAGTAATTTAATGGTAAGCAAAGTAGAACTTGAAATTGGCGGAAAAACGTTAAGTATTGAAACTGGCAAGGTTGCCAAGCAGGCGAATGGGTCAACAATGGTCAGATTAGGCGACACGGTTACATTATCTGCCGTTTGTGCCACTGATAAACCAAGAGAAGGTCAGGATTTTTTCCCTCTGGCAATCGACTATCGGGAAAAATCGTATGCGGCCGGAAAGATTCCCGGCGGCTTTTTTAAACGCGAGGGACGACCATCCGAAAAAGAAATCCTCTCAATGAGAGTCATTGATCGACCGATTCGGCCTTTGTTCCCTGATGATTTTAAAAATGAAGTACAGTGTCATAATATGGTTCTTTCATCGGATCAACAAAATGATGCTGATATGCTGGCCTTTATTGGAACCGCCGCCTCGCTGGCGATATCAGATATACCTTTTACAAAAACTATTGCCGGTGTTAGGGTCGGAAGAGTAAATGGCCAATTTATTGTTTTTCCGACATTTGATGAGCTGGAACAGTCAGATTTGAATGTTACGATCGCTGGCTCGGCCGACTCAATTACTATGGTTGAAGGTGGTGCTAAAGAGGTTTCCGAAGCAGATATGCTGGAGGCGCTTGCATTTGGCCACGAACATATAAAAACGATTATTGCCAAAATAGAAGAATTAAAGCAAACCGCTGGCAAACCAAAATTCGAATATACTCCGGTTGGCCCGGAAGAGACTCTGAAAAATAAAGTGACCGAAATGGCCGGTACTCGTTATGTTGAATTTAATAAGATTGCTGACAAAGATGAGCGGAACACTGCAAAACATAAATTCGCCGATGAAATCAAAGAGGCTCTGAAGGAAGAATTTCCGGAATCAGAAATGGCCATTGGCGATGTTCTTCATGATGTCGATTCTGGTGTGATGCGTAAGATGATTCTTGATGATAACATCCGCATTGACGGACGTGGTCCCGATGATATCAGAGAAATCACCTGTGAAGTCGGTGTTCTGCCGCGTACTCATGGTTCCGCATTATTTACCCGCGGTCAGACTCAGGCGCTGGTTGTTGTAACGCTTGGGACAAAATTGGATGAGCAGCGAGTTGATGATCTTGAAGGCGAATCATTTAAGAGTTATATGCTGCATTATAATTTCCCATCATTTTCTGTTGGTGAAATTCGGCCGATTCGCGGCGTTGGCCGTCGTGAAATTGGACATGGTGCTCTGGCCGAAAGAGCTTTACAGCCGATAATTCCTTCTGATGTGATGTTTCCCTACACGATCAGAATAGTTTCCGATATTCTGGAATCGAATGGATCATCCTCGATGGCCTCTGTTTGTGGTGGATCGTTGGCTCTTATGGATGCCGGCGCACCAATCAAATGTGCAGTAGCTGGTGTTGCGATGGGTCTTATCAAAGAGGGTGACAAGTTTGCCGTCCTTACCGATATTCTTGGTGATGAAGATCACTTTGGTGATATGGATTTCAAAGTTACAGGTACTGCTGAAGGTGT
>JAQBFG010000206.1:0-60774 GCA_032123495.1 Candidatus Zixiibacteriota bacterium
CGGCTGGATCTGCCTCTGCTGTAGTGAGCGCCCAGCGAAGCGTCCCGACACCTGAATCATCAAGCGAGTTAACGATAATCGGTCCTTCGCACAGGTCACCGGTGCCATTATCATCAAAGTCCAATTGGTTGGGATTATAGGCGCTGGGGCAGTTATCGCAGACGTCATAAACTCCATCAAGATCAGTATCAGTATCCAGTCCATAGGCATTATGTTTAAAGTGCAGCCATTTGGAATCGCCATAATTGGAGCCTCCTACCTGCCCCCAAAAAATATCAGAATAGTTCATAGTAGGGGCATGATAGAACGTTGTTCCGGTTAAGGTCAGGACATTATCATAATAAACCTTGATATTATGATCGCTTGTTACCTCTATATTGTACGTATGGAAATCATCATCGGTGTCAACGATTGCATTGTCACCTTTGATTTCCTGATCTGACCAAAGGTAAATCTCATCCTGATCAATCCAGAGATATGTACCTGTTAAATCGGCAATTATAGTACCTACCGCGGCTGCCGATCTGTTTGGCTGCGATGTACTGCCTGATATATATTTCATCCGCGTTTCAATGACCAAAGTGTCAGGCATATCTATATCAACGGGCCCTCCATCCGGTTCCATATAATAAAACATGTACTCTGCATCAACAGAAGTACTTAAAAACATGGTATCTCCCTGAAAGACCGGGATTTCAATATCAGCAGTCAGACTTAAATTCCATGCCGGGCAGATTTCATCAGGCAACAATCCTTCGGCCGCTTCCCAGAGATGGTTATTACAAAAATTACCAAATTCGCCATTACATCCATCGCAGGCGTCACCATAGCCGTCGCCATCAGTATCAGCCTGTCCTGCATTTGATGCCTCCGGGCAATTATCACAGATATTACCGACTCCGTCCCCATCGTTATCTGCCTGATCCGGATTATAATCATCAACGCAGTTATCCGCCTGACAATCATCACCGGGGATACCATATCCGTCAGAGTCAGTATCAGTACAAATGCAGTTAACACCTCTGGCACCCATTAATAATCCACACCCATTATTTGCCGCGGCACATGGGGAAGTATTATATATGCCAAAATCATTATTGGCGGTATCACAGAAAAGCGGGTCAGAGGAGATATCGGTCTCTTCAATTGGTAATCCGTTGTAATTTCCACCTTGATTGCTCCATACATCATTACAAGTTAAGGTAGCTAAACCGGTTGATCCGTCATTAATTCCTCCACCAATATTTTGGACAATAATATTGTAATCAACAACTATATTCGACGAAGTCTTGAAATCAATTCCGCCACCATTAACGGCAGTGTTATTTATTATAGTATTATTTTGAATAATATTATAACATTGATCCTGACAGCTAATTGCTCCACCGTCACCATTGGATACATTATCTCTGAAAATATTGTCGATAATTGTCGAAGAATCTTTATAATAACAATAAACTCCGCCGCCAGCATAACCAGTATAATTATTTAGAAATATATTATTTTGGAACAATCCTTTTGATTCCCAAGAAAAAATCCCCATAGCCAAATTATCACGAATGTTATTGTCACGTATTACGGCCGAATCTGTAGCGTGATTAGCAGGCGATTGATCCAATAAAATGCCCCCGCCTGTTCCACTGATACCATTTTGGATTGTGAAGCCTTGTACTTTCCCCGCAAAATGAACAAGAGATAGCACTACATCATTAGATCCACCATCAATGATAGTATTGAGAACATCATCATAATCACCACTGTACGCATATTGGCTTATCAGAATAATCTCCTTGCTATTAATAGAGATATTCTCATTATATGTATTATTTTCAACCAAAACGGTGTCGCCAGAGATAGCCGCATTAATCCCTGCCTGAATAGTTGGTTGATCATTAGGAACATTTATGATGGTTCCAAACGCGGGTATAAATATTAAAAGTAAAGATACAAAAATGACCAATTTAAAGAATATTGCCTTCATCAAGAATCCTCCAAAAAAAATATAATTTGGCCAAAATCTGCTTTAACAGATTACTTTTCCAACAAATTGTGTGCTACAAAAGAAGAACAATCACGATGATTTAGCTCAATGTGTAATATAATTAAAAAACGCCAATTGGCAAGGCTTTTTGGCAGTTTTAATCAGGATATTATATGTTTTGTTATCTTCAAAATGCGGGATAAAATTATAGAATAGATTAGTAATGTATTTGATTTACTGCTTCACTTTAAGAATAGCCATAGTAATGTCATCAGGTTGAGGTTTATTTTTTCGAAAAGAACTCAGACTATCCAGAACAGATTTACAAATTTCAGAAACAGGTTTATCTCGGATTTCTGATAAGAGCCTTCCAAGTCTTTTTTCTCCAAATTCATCATCGGTATCATCAAATGTTTCGGTTACTCCATCTGAATAAAGAAATACTATATCGCCAATATCAAGAACAGCCTCATGTACGGTATATTCAAATTCCGGAATATAACCAATAATTAGATCCGATTTCGAAGGGCTTTCAGCAGAACCATTATTTCTAATAATAAGCGGTGGGGGATGTCCGGCATTAACATAATGGTATTTTCTGGAAGGGCCATAGTACTGTCCAAAAATAGTTGTAATATATTGTTCCGGGCCGCTGAATTGACAAATTAAGTGATTTAGACTTCGGGCCATATCTTTTAGCGATATCTGTTTGCCGTTGGATAACTGTGATCTTAAAACGGCTTGAGCATTAGCCATTAGTAATGCCGCCGGCATCCCTTTGCCGGAAACATCTCCGAGAGAAATAAAGATCCGATTCTCTTCGAGTTTGACAATATCATAATAATCACCGCCTACTTCTTTGGCAGGAATATTAATGCCGCAGATATCGCATGACTCGGTGCTGATACCGCTGGGCGGCAGAAATCCTTTCTGAATCGAGTGAGCAAGCTTCAACTCTTCCTGGATAGCAAACAGCTTTTTCTCCTGTTTGTGCAACTGCGCATTTTCAATAACCTTGGCTGTTTGAGAACCAACTATTCCAAGAAATCGTTTGTCATTATTATCAAACTGCTTGCCATCTTTTTTATTAAAGAGAATTAAGGTTCCAATTAGACCTTTGGTTGACATCAGAGGCGCTGACAGGATTGAATTAATTCCTATTTTCGATAAATTCAGATTTTTTAAATTGGAATCATTATCGGGATCATTACATACGAACATCGTTTTATTCTTTATCATCCAGGCCGAAAGAAGATTGCTTAGATGAAATTCTACCTTTTGTTCGGATGTTGAAAACTCTCTAATAAATGTCGCAAAATCTTCTTTTTCATCCAGAAGAAAAACCGAACCGTGTGATGCTTTTACATGACTGAGGCAATTATCGATAATTTTTCGTGTTATGTCCTCAACCGACATAAGCGCATTAATGGCACTGGCAATTTTGTTAAGAATAATCAGTTCACTAATAGCCTGCCGATTGGCATCTGGTTTTTGCTCAAAATTATTTGGCATATTTGGTCACACCATTTATATTAAAGTTATTGCAGATTAATTTGGAATAATAAAACTCAAAACGCGGTTTTTTGCAACAACCAAATTTTGTTGAAAAACTCGTTTTGAATTGGAGAATTTGAATAATGCTTTCACCCGGAGCCATATTTGGAAATTATCGAATTGAAAGTTGTATCGGTTCGGGCGCGATGGGCGATGTTTATAAGGCGCATGAAATCAAATTGGATCGGGTTGTTGCTCTTAAACTTATCAATGAAAAGCTGGCCGATTCGGATGATTATAGGGAACGACTTTCAATTGAGGCAAAAGCGGCGGCCAGAATTGATTCGGCCCATGTTGTCAAGGTTTGGGAACAATCGGAATTTGAAAATCAGCCATATATTTCACTTGAATATATATCAGGGAAAACTCTGCGAGAAGTTTTCGAGGATCTTGATCTTCGTCAAAAAATAGATATTGCTTGTCAGATGGCCAAAGGTTTGGAAGCTGCGCATAGTCGGAATATTATTCATAGTGACCTAAAACCTGAAAATATTAAAATCACCGATAAGCAGCAATTGAAGATTCTTGACTTTGGATTGGCCAAAACTATAACCGCCGACAGTGTCGATCTTGACGGTAATATTGAAGGAACACTCCATTATATGTCGCCGGAACAGTTGACCGGCGAACAATTAACTCCTTTATCAGATATTTTCAGCTATGGCATAGTTGTTTTTGAACTGTTTACCGGCCAAAGACCATTTGATGGGGTCTATTCGGCGGCTATAATATATTCCATCCTTCATGAGGATCCGCCTCTGGCATCGCAGATTGTACCCGAACTTCCATCATGGTTCGATGAATTTTCATCAGGGTTACTGGCCAAACAGCAGTCAGACAGATTTCAGAGTATGTCAATGGTAATTGATTTTCTGGAAAAAAGTCTTAAGGGTCTGGAGATTTCCGGTGAAAGCAAAAAGATCGCAACCAAACAGACGGTCACTGTTATTGATCTTAAAAATATGTCAGATGATAAAAGCTGGGACTATTTTTGCCAAGGTTTCACCGATGATCTGATTGGTGAGCTTTCGCGCCGAACAGATTTAATTATTTCAGCAGAGCCGGAAACGGCTTATTCACGAGACGTCCGCGAATGCTTTAAAAGATGCCGATCAGACTATGTTATTGTCGGATCAGTTATGAAATGGCAAAATAGTATAAAACTCCGGTTGAATATTTATGGGGACAAGGGAGACAAAATTCTGGTCAGCGAAACATACGAAGCCGATTCATCAGAATTATTTGCAATATTATCTCGGGCGGTTGATGATATTTCAACTCAATTAGCGGGTATCACCGGTTCTATTTCTTTTGAAATCGAAGACATTCTAAAAACAGATATTAATGCTTATGACTATTATCTTAAAGGAAAGAGTTATTATCATACTAACCGTCCAGAAGATCTTGTAATTGCGGCACAGATGTTTGAAAAAGCTTTAACTATCGACGAGAAACTTGCCTTTGCTCATTCAGGATTATCAGATCTGTACTCGTCACAATATATGTCTTATTATGACCGCAGTCAGGAGAAAATTGACAAGGCAAAAGTTGCGGCAGAAAAAGCGATTAAAATATCACCCAATCTTCCCGAGGCCCACCGTTCTCTTGGCAGATATTATATGTTTACCGGGAATTACAAAAAGGCCGAGGAATCGATGTTAAAAGCAGTGGCGATCAATCCCAAATATGCTATTGGGTATCGGACCCTGGCCTGGCTCAAGGAAATATCAGGTGATCATGTTATGGCTATCCAGTGGGCCAATACTGCCCTTAGGTATGCTCCTAATGATTTGGAGACATTACTCCTGCTTAGCATCATAAATATGGATCAACGCAAATATACGATCGCCATGGCAACCCTTCAGCGAGCAATTGAATTGGCTCCCGACTACGGACCGGCGTACCAGTATTTGGGAACCGTTTACCAAAAGCTTGGCGTTCTTGACCTTGCCCAGGAAAACTTCCTTCAGGCGGTTAAATATAAAGGCGATCCAAACGCTTTGGTTGATGCCGGTTACATTGATATGCTAAACGGCAATTTTGACAAGGCACGGGAAAGATTTAATGAGTCAATAGCAGAAGGTTTTTTCCCATTTATTGCCTATTATCTTCTTGGCCGGATTGAGTCCAAACCTGTTAATACTAAAAAAGCTGAGGAATATTTTCTAAAAACTATCGAATCAGCTGCGGAATGGGAAAATAAGGAACAACACAAGGGAAATCCTTATATAACTGCATATCGTGCCATTGCTTTGGCCTCAATAGACAAAAAAGAGGAAGCCAGAAAATTACTTGAACAACTTGAAAAAGATGGCAGCGATGATGGCGCCATTCTTCATAATGTGGCACGAGGTTATGCTTTGCTTGGTGACGCGGATAAAACCAAAGAAATTTTGAAATTGGCTGTCACCGAACATGCCGGTCCCACCGAAAAAGAATTAGATTTGGACGATCATTTCACTGATTACAATTTGCCTTTTGGCGAAAAGGATCTTTAGTGAGTTAATTTAGCCTTGTTAACAATTCTTTCAAATTCACTATCCAATACTGGCAGTGGCTTAATCAAGAGAATTGTACGATTTCATTATTGAATCAACATGAGTTAATTGAAATATTGATAGAACTTTTTCACACATCCCTGCTATCCTCAAATCCCCGCCTTTGCCCTGAAGAGTATCTCTTGCTGACATACATATGCCTACACCACGGTAGTTTGTCTATATGTACATTAGAATAGTTTATAATTATATTGATGATTTCTTACAAGTTGAACTTGGCGTGCACAATAGCGATATTTAATTTGGCCCCTTTTTCTAAGCCAAATTTCAATATTATTCCACACCTAACAATTTATTTTTAGATTATTTCGTCCCTTTTTATTATTATTTTCCTGTGTCAAATTTGTGTCTAAATTTTACTAAAAGTCATCAAAATGGTTCAAAACAACTTAAAACAATTAAAACTCAAAATTGATTGCGGGAAAACAGGTTATGGCATAATTCGATGTGTTTCAATAGGTTGTAAAATATAGGGCTTATGAATCCGGGATTCAAATCCCTGCACCGCTATTTTGAATTAATCAGAACATAAACATAATAACTTGCCGTATTTAATTTTTCCGATAGCTTGGATTGTTAAAGATTTATATATTATAAAACTTAAAATATTGCAATTAAGAGGAAATTATATTGAAAAAGCAAAAATCCGGCAATAATAAAGACTGCTCTATTAATCCCGAAAAACTTATTGCCCGAATGGCTGATTCCGGGAATTTAATCAATCTGGCCGGTAATTATGATTATCTAGGCAAAGGTTATTATCTTTCCATGGATTACGAAAACGCCGGTCACAATATTCGCCCTTCATGCAAAGAAATGATAGATGCCTATGTTCCCCCCTTGTTTTTAGAAAAGGCCAAAACAGCAGGAATATCTATACCGGGATTTTATATTAGCAATGGATATATAGAACCTCCGGTAATTGTTGATCCGATTAATCCGTTTACACTAAAAGGCCGAGTAGTATTAAAATCGAGGGAGTCAAAGAGTATCGCCAAATCTCTAACCCGCAATTTCACTTATGCCGTCTGCTGTCAGGAGATTCCGGAAGGAAGCAAAATAATATATTTTCATTCTGTCCTGGGTTGGTCTATCCAGGCCCGGTTTCAAAAACTTTCTATGATTGTCTGGGAGCATTTTAATATTCCTCTGGCAAGGGTGAGAGTAATCCATACTCCGGATGATAAATATTTACTTAGTGATATTTCACCCTTGTTTACCGAAAACTTGCGAAAGCGCGAGATAAAATATATCGAGGACAATGTCATATGGGAAAATTAGGAATATATGTTGAACGATATACTATTTCGAATTCGAGAGAAATGAATGCTCTTTTACGAATCAGTCAGGAGGCGCACAAACTGGGGCACCGAACCGATTTTCTATTTCGACCGGATATGTATAAGATCCCGGAATATGACGCCATATTCATTCGGGCCCTGACCGATCCGCTGAATTCGGCATACGCTGTGGCACGAATGGCCGAAATGTATAATGTCAGAGTTTTGGATGATCCCGATTCGATCCGTATCTGCTGTGATAAGGTTAATATGTATCATCATCTGATAAAAGCAGGTGTTCCTATTCCGGAAACACGAATTGTCGATCGAGACGCAATTAATGATACGCTATTGGAACAGATTATAAATGAATTGGGGCGACCGATCGTTCTTAAGGCCCCCAACAGCAGTTTCTCCAAATATGTTGAAAAAGCGGAGAGTGTAGAAGATGCCCTTGCTATTGCTCATCGTTTCCATCGCCGGGCCGATCGAATTGTTATCCAACGCTTTATAAAATCTGCTTTTGATTGGCGAGTCGGGGTTCTCGGTGGTGAGCCGATATATGTCTGCCAGTATGTTATTCCCAAAAAATATTGGAAAATAGTAACGTATATGTCTGACGGCAAAGTTGTTGAATTTTCGGTAAAAGGTGTACCTATTGACAAAGCACCGCCCAAATTGATTGAGTGTGCGCTCGGGGCCGCCAAAGCGATCGGCAATGGCCTCTACGGAGTCGATTTAAAACAGATTGGCGATGAATATGTGGTAATTGAAGTTAATGACAACCCAACCATTAATGCTGGAGATGAGGATCAGGCAAGCAGTAATTTATATGAAAAATTGATAAACTTTCTGCTTCACTAAAGAGATTAAATGACTACCAAATATAATATTCGCTTGGCTACCGGACGAGACCTTAATTCTATGGTCAAACTTGAAGAGGCGGCCTATGAAAAAGATCGTTTTACACATGACCAAATATTGTATTTATTAACCAAATCGCGATCAACGACTCTTATCGTTGAAAATAATTCGTCTGCCATTGGGGGAGCATACATTTTGCTGAGTAGATTGCACCATGGGGCAAGATTATACAATATCGCCATTGACCCGACCTATCAGGGTCAGGGTATCGGTTATGATCTTCTCAAGGAATGTGAATTAGAAGCGGCGCGCCATGGGTGCAAGAAAATGACTCTTGAAGTTCGAACAGACAATGAAGGGGCCATTAAATTTTATAAAAAAATGGGGTATAACATCCTGTGTCAAATTCCACATTATTATCTTGATGGTACAGCTGCGCTTAAAATGGCCAAGGAAATTGATATTGATCTGCCGTTGCAGGTGAAATACAATGTGCCATATTATAATCAAACGGTTGAGTTTACCTGTGGTCCGTCATGCCTTATGATGGTGTTAAATTATTATAATCCGGAAATTGAACTATCACGCGCTTTGGAAATGACAATATGGAAAGAAGCAACCCTGATTTATATGGCTTCCGGATTTGGGGGAGCCGATGGTTACGGATTGGCCTTGTCGGCTCTGAATCGGGGATTATCATGCCATCTGGTAACATCAATGGATAAAACACCAATGCTCAAATCGGTACGTAGTCAGGAGAAGCGGGAAGTTATGAAAATCGTCCATGACGATCTAAAACGGAAGGCAAAACGAGCGGGGCTCACCAATGCCATCTATGAGTTCGGGATGGAAGAGATTATTGCTGCTTTGTATCGTAATGTCTTGCCGATTGTCCTGATTAGCACTTATCGCCTGACCGGTGATAGAATTCCTCACTGGGTCGTAATTACAGGATTTGATAAAGACCATTTCTTCATTCATGACCCCGACCTGGCTTCTTATAAAAACCGTCAGGCACGGGCTAGAAATCTTCGCATTGAAAAATCAGAATTTCTACGTATGGCTCGTTATGGCAAGGAAGTTTATCGTTGCCTTATTCTAATAGGTAAAAATATGATCGTATAAAATTACGCCAATCGTTGTAATAGCATCGGAATAAGAAAAGGGTTGTGAAACCGGCCCTTTTTGGCAGAAACAACTATTCATACTATTCGTTTATTTCAAAAGCAGCATCTTCTTTGTATCTGTAAACGTTGAAGTTTGCGCCTTATACATATAAATCCCCGAAGCCTGTTCTGAAGCATCCCATTTAACCGAAACAACTCCGGTTTCACCAAAACCCTCGAACTGTTTCACCGTTGATTTTCAAGAGATTGAATCATAACGACATACATATAAACAACTGCCATTTTTATCATAATTATAGTAATCTATTTATGCAATACTCCGACATAAACTATAAGACCAATTCAATCTAAAATATTGATTAGCGGGGGATTATGATAAAGCTCTTAAATATTACATTGGCATGTTTTTTATTATTTTCGGGACTTTCTGCTCAAACCATTTCAAAATGGCAGGCAATTGGTTCTGCCGGAGGAATAGCTGGTGATACTCAAAATGATATAAAAGGTATGGCCGGATTTATATCTGGAGGTTCAAGCAGTGATGGGGCAAATATTCACTGGGCCGGTCTCAGATTTAAAACCACTTTAGTAGTTGATGTTGAAGGTGAAATTTTGCTTCCAATGGAATATGCTCTTCACCAAAATTACCCTAATCCATTTAATCCGACAACAAGAATTGATTACAGCCTCGAAAGACAATCGCACGTTAGCCTGATAATTTATAACATATTGGGGCAAAAAGTTAAAAAAATCGTTAATGAGGATCAGGAAGCCGGAAACCACGCAGTTAGTTGGAACGGTCATGACGACAATGGAATTGAAACAGCTTCCGGAATCTATTTCTATAAGATCGTTGCTGGTGATTTCACAAAAGTTAAAAAGATGCTTCTACTAAAATAAAAATCTATGTAAAGTCCTGTTGGAGGGGAAAATGCGTTTTACAATTACTTTATTAGTCTTAGTGATGATTTGCACCGCCAGTCTATTGGCCGTCGAAGTTCCGAATATTATTAATTTTCAGGGATACCTGTCAAATGCCGGAACTCCACTTGATGGAAGTTTTGAATTAACCTTCAAGATATATGATGTCCCTACTGCCGGAACGGCTTTATGGACAGAGACGCGAACATTCGATGTCAGTGACGGCTATTATTCGATTCTACTCGGCGAAGCAACTCCGATTGATATTGCCTTTAGCGGCAATATTTGGATCGGGGTTCAAATAACCGGAGAAAGCGAGATGACGCCACGCTATCAAATAGCAACCATGCCATATGCATATGTGGCTAAGCATGCCGATAGCATTTCAAATAATACAGTTGATTCAACAAAAGTTATAGATGGTTCCTTATCATTATTTGATTTACACAATGGTAATGCCTCACCGGGACAAACCATAAAGTGGAACGGTGCCGAATGGGTTCCCGGCGATGATGAGGTCGGCGGAGCAGAACCGGGTGAAGGCTGGGTCGATGACGGAACGGCTGTCCGTTTGAATACCTCAACCGATTCAGTCGGTATAGGTACGGCTTTCCCCAGAGCCAATCTGGAAGTTCTCGGCAGTCTCATGGCTACCAAAGAAATTAAAGTCGGAACCAATCACACGATCAGCGCAGGCTACTCGTCAATTACTGGCGGTGACTCCAACACTGTCGCCGCTGCCCATTCGCATATTGGCGGAGGTGAAAGCAACAAAATTCACGGTACCCATAGCTTCATTGGGGGCGGCGGACGTGATACCACCTTTGGTATTGTTGCTACCATTTGTGGCGGTACTTACAATTCAACAACCGCCTCCTCGGGTGGATACTCGACGATAGTTGGTGGAACATTGAACCGAGCCGAAGACGCCTATGACTTCATTGGAGGTGGTGAGGGAAACACGGTTGGTGGGCATTACTCGACTATTGGTGGTGGCTACTATAACCTGACCGATAGTTCCTATTCGTTTGTAGGTGGAGGGTATGGTGATACCGCCTTTGGAGACTACTCGTCGATTGTAGGCGGACTCGCCAATCAGACCGATAATCAAATGGCCTTCATTGGGGGCGGTGGATACAACCATGCCGAAGGAATTGCATCCGCAATTGTTGGTGGAGAACGAAATGCCGTCTATGGAACTAATAGTTTTATTGGCGGAGGATATCAAGATACGGTCTTTGGTGCCAACTCAAATATCTGCGGCGGAAGCAATAATGTGGTGACAATGGCATCCGAGGGTTACTCAGTGATAGGCGGAGGCGGTGGAAACAAAAATGAGGCTGTTTACTCAGTCATCGGTGGCGGATCATCAAACCTTACAGGTGGTGCCTTCTCTACCATTCCAGGCGGGAAAGACAACAGTGCTACGGGCGATTTCTCCTATGCCGCTGGAAATTCGGCCTGGGCATTTCACAAAAGTACATTTGTTTGGAACGGGGATACTACAGGCTCGTTTATATCAACCGACACAGGTCAGTTTCTGATCAATGCACCTGGTGGCGTAGGTATTGGAACAAATATGATCGAGGCAAATCACTTACTGCACGTTAATGGTCTGGCGAAATTTGAAGTCGGCGGTGGCTCGATTGCACTCAGTACTCCGGGAGGATGGCCGGGCATTATTTCCTTTAGTACCGGCGGCGACAGGCGAGATATTATCTATAATGACGATGGAATGCATATTATTGCCAGTACTTCCTCATCAACGCCAGCACTCACAGAAGGTATAACAATTCTCGACGGTGGAAATGTTGGAGTAAAAACCGCCATTCCGGCAACCGACTTTGATGTTAATGGTGATATACGATGTGTTAGTCTGACTCAAACCTCAGACATTCGGTTCAAGAAAAACATCTCCCCTATTAATAATGCTTTGAATAACATTATGCAGATCGATGGTGTGAAATATGATTGGAAGAGAGAGATATCTGAAGATAGAAAATTTAATGATAAAAGACAGATCGGTTTAGTTGCGCAGGATGTTGAGGAGATATTCCCTGAATTGGTCAACACTGATGATCTGGGTTACAAATCGGTCAGTTATTCAAAAATGACAGCGGTGCTTATTGAGGCAATCAAAGAACTCAAAAAAGAAAATGATGAACTCAAATCACGTATGGATATTATGGAAAAAAGCCAATAGTAATTATTATTGAATTTAAGTAATGATATACAATAAAAAAAAGGCCGGGAAACCGGCCCTTTTTGATAGAAACAACTATTCATACTATTCATTTATTTCAAAAGCACCATCTTCTTCGTATCTGTAAAGACGGCGGTCTGTATTTTATACATATACATTCCGGATGCCTGCTCGGAAGCATCCCATTTTAAGCTGACAACTCCGGTTTCTCCAAATCCTTCGAATTGTTTCACCGTCTGACCGGAAATATTATAGATTGTCAACATCCAATCGGTGGCAACCGGCAAACTAAACTTTATCTCGGTCACCGGATTAAACGGATTAGGATAATTCTGTTCAAGCAAGAACCGGGTCGGTAATATTGCAAAATTATCTTCATCAACATCAAGCGCCGGAATAAACTCAATATTCGGCGTTGACGGATCTATCAAACCTGAAGGTACAGATTCCCCAAAACTGATCAAACTATCAATCAAATATACTAACTCATCATTGCTGTCGTCGCCATCGGTTAATAATTTATCGCTATAAACAATCGCCTGGGCGACAGTAATATCAAATGATGACGATCCGGACATATTACCTTCACCAGAAGAGACAAATGAAGCGCCATCATTTACATTTGATCCCTGTGATATTTTACCGGAAACAATATTCAGCAGGAGTATAGCAAAACTACTTTGTGCCCGATGAAACATTCTATTTTTGTGATGAGGACGAATAATATCAAATAGGTTTATAAATCGCTCAAAACAACTCGCATCTGGGTCGATTGCGAAAGCTTCCACAGGATGTTCCTGATTAGTGTTGAAGTATGTATAGATCTGCTCCAGATAATCACACATTTGTTCAAATGTCTCGTGAAGATTGCCGTGTCCGCGAAGAAGGCATTTAAGCTGATGCATCCAGTATCCGCGTCCGCGCCACCATCCGGAGCCGGTCACTTCGCTCAGAGTAAAATCAACCTGAACCGCATCACTGTTCACTTCAGCATCCTTTTGTGCCAAATCAGCCGTATATCCAAACGGAGCGGTAATAGATACATGATACATTCCGTATGGGAAGTCCAAAAATTGATAGAACCCTTCATTATCAGATTCGGTCGTGCCCAAAATATTCTCCAGAGTATCTAATAGATCAACAAAGACGCCAGAAACAGCACCCGTTTCGTTTGTGATATATCCAAAAATTGAACCATACTCGGTAATAGTACAAGCATCCCCTATGCCATTACCGTCGGCATCAGCCTGATCGGCGTTCGCTATCTCAGGACAGTTATCGCATAAGTCACCAAAACCATCGTCATCGGTATCAATCTGATTAGCATTAGCAATTTCAGGACAGTTGTCGCACAAATAGCCGAATCCATCACCGTCGGCATCAGCCTGATCGGCGTTCGCTATCTCAGGACAGTTGTCACATAAGTCACCGAATCCATCATCATCGGTATCAATTTGATCAACATTCGCTATCTCAGGACAGTTATCGCAAAAGTCACCAAAACCATCGCCATCAGTATCAGTCTGGTCGGCATTCGCAATTTCAGGACAGTTATCGCATAAATCTCCGAATCCGTCACCATCGGTATCAATCTGATTAGCATTGGCAATATCAGGACAGTTATCGCATAAGTCACCAAAACCATCGCCATCAGTATCAGTCTGGTCGGCATTCGCAATTTCAGGACAGTTATCGCACAAGTCACCAAAGCCGTCACCATCGGTATCAGCCTGATCAGCATTCGCTATCCCTAGACAGTTATCTACGTCGTCGCAAATTCCGTCATCATCAAAATCATCACATTCAATAATTAAACATCCTGCCCCAAAGGCTCCAATCGGATTGCCGCTATTGTATGAATAAGTGGAAAAAAACGAGATCTCCTGCAGGTGAAAATCTTCGTTTGCAACATCGCAAAATTCCGGATCGACATCTGAATTGCCGGAACCGCTGCCGATCCATCCACCACTGATATTACAATATGAGACAAAAATCGGAGCGGATGAATTCCTATAGATTTCATTTCCATCAATAACCGCAATATCTTCCCATAAAATTGATTTTTCGACAACCAGAATAGTGCCATCGATATAAATAGCGCCGCCATACCCGTCTGTTTGATTTTGATAGAAGGTACAATAACTAACGGTTAAGGTCGGTCCAAAGGTTGAATTGTTAGCGATAGCACCGCCATTTTGTGATGATTCATTATAGGCAAATAGATTATATGAGAAGGTATGGAATAATCTGGTATTAAATGCGATTGCGCCACCAATAACGGCGTTGTTACTCATAAATTTATTTTCAGTGATAATCGGATTACTGTTTTCAAAATAAATCGCACCGCCTAACGAAGCACGGTTGCTATCAAAACGATTACCTCTAATAGTCGGATCGGCACCATTGAAACAGAAAATTCCACCACCATTACCCAAGTTCGCACATGAGAATATAATACAATTTTGAATCGTTGGTCCCGATGCATCACAAATTATACCGGACGCATCGGTTGTATTTCTTAATGTAAAACCATCGATGATTGTGGCATTATCTTCGCCACTAATAAAACTCAATATCGGGTTGGTCGGAATCACAGGTTCAATGAAAGTCTCCCCTGCGCCGTTTAATGACTTAACAAAAACAGTTTTGCCCAAAAAATCTATATTCTCAAAATAGACTCCGGGTCCAACATAAATTGAATCGCCATAGCTGGCAATATCTATTCCATGCTGAATGGTAGCTAAGGGACTATCAATGGCTCCGCTGCCGCCTGAATTATCACCATCAACTGCAACATAAAATTGAGAACCAAAAGCCGAGGTTGATAAGATAAATATTCCAACAATAATTAATAATCGATTCATAATTTCTCCTTTCAAAGGATTTTATCAGAACAATAAGCCTGTTGGTGTAAATCAATTTTTATGCCATCTGGCGGCATCTTTGAATAAATAATTTGGCTTTTCGTATTCCTTTGAAGAACAGTAAGATAGAAGTAGACAACAGATAAATAATGTCAAATATAGATATAATGTTTTATTGATTGTTTAAGATATCTGTAACGAATTGGGACAATTGTTGACATCAAGTTCAAATATGAAGCAGATATAAATTTATAATCGTATTAAAGCCTCTAATCCCAAAATATATCCATACCACCCCAGTCCGGTGATTTGTCCGATACAGGCTGGTGCGATAACTGAGTGTCGCCGAAACTCTTCACGGGAATAGATGTTGGATAGATGCACTTCAACAACCGGCAGACCGCAAGCTGCGACCGCATCAAATATCGCCAGACTATAATGAGTGTATGCTCCCGGATTTAGTATAACGCCACTGACCTTATTCATGCCGTTATGTAGAGCATCAATAATAGCACCCTCAGAATTGGATTGGATAATTTCAAGCTCAATATTATTTCTATCGGCAAATTCATTTAGTTTAATATTGATATCGGAAAGCGAAGTCGTCCCATAAATCTCCGGTTCTCTTGTACCCAAAAGATTAAGATTGGGACCATGGATTATCAGATATTTTTTCTTTATATTTTTAATATCAGTCATAAGTTTTCCAGCGCTGATATAAAACTGTTTTTATCTATTTCTTGTATTATCGGTCGGGCGATCCCTCTCAATAGCACAAAACGAATTTTGTTGTTTTTAATCTTTTTGTCAAGGGTCATCGTCTTCCAAATATTTTCGGAATCTATTTCCTTTAATATATTTCTACCGATTAGTTTTTTGATAAGATCAATTTCATTTTTATGCCTGTTTAAATCTAATAATTTATAATGATGCGATAAATTCAGTGCCAGAATCATCCCCCAACCGACGGCAACTCCATGCGAGATATTATTATATTGTCCCGTGGTTTCCAGCGCATGTCCAAAAGTATGGCCAAAATTCAAAATCATCCTGAGTTTCTTTTCATACGGGTCTTTCTGAATAATTTCTGCTTTTAAACTTGCCGATTTGGATACTAAATATTCAATTGCTTTGGTGTGTCGATTCAATATTTCATTAATATGTTTACAGATATATTTATATAATTTCTTATCACGTACCAAAGCGATTTTAACTATCTCGAACAATCCGTTTATATATTCCTTCTGAGCGAGAGTCCCAAGAATATTCGGATCAGTTAAAACAAGCCAAGGATTATAAAATGAGCCAATAATATTTTTTGCCAAAGGATGATCGATTGCAACTTTGCCTCCGATACTGGAGTCGACTTGAGCTATTAATGAGGTAGGAATATGAATCAAATTAATTCCCCGCATATATGTCGCCGCGACCAATCCGCCCAAATCGCCAATGACACCACCTCCGAAAGTGACCAGAGTAGAGTAGCGATTGATTCCATTTCTCAGCATTTCAGAGATCACTTGATTATAGATACGATTGTTTTTGTACCGTTCGCCATCAGGAACCAAAATCAGTTTCTCTATTAAACCGGCCTTTTTAAATGAATCGTGCAGATCCTTGTACCATATCTTATGAACGGTTTTATTTGTTAATAAAACCACCGGACCATTTGTGTTTTTCTTTATGATTTGGCCGCATTCAGATAACATGCCACTTATAATTTGAATCGAATAGCTATTATCCGGCGCTGTTGATGTCACTTTGATATTCATTGGGAATTTCCGGTACCTTTGCGAAGCTCATTAAACAATTTAATTATTCTGTCGGCGACTTCTTGTGGCGAGATTTCTGAAGTATCAATCTGATTCGGTAGTTGCTTGTACCCGTTTAACCTGCTTTCATAAAGCTCTAATATTGCCACTCTATTTTTTTCTGCGACCATTGGTCGGTTTTTTCGATTACCCATTCTGCTAATCAAGATATCGAAATTGGCCGTCAGACAAAAAACGATTCCGGTTTGGGTTAGCGTTTCTAAATTGTCTTTGTTTAACAATGTCCCGCCGCCGGAGGCAATTACTAAATCAGTCTTTCTGCTTATTTCAGTAACCACCAGTTTTTCAAGCAGACGAAAATAGTCTTCACCATCTTCTCTAAATATATCGGAGATCGTCCGGTTTTGTTCCATTTCGATTATTTTATCGGTATCATGAAACTCACGATGAAGTTTTGTTGCGATCTCTTTACCGACAGTTGATTTTCCGGAACCCATAAAACCGGTAATTATTATGTTTTTATTATCTATCAAAACAATTCTTCATGCTTTGTTAAAATTATCAAAGTTAGTTTTAATTTCATTCATCGAGTCGCCGCCGAATTTTTCCAAAAACAGCTCGGCAATCACCCATGCGGTAAGAGTCTCACCGATAACCCCCGCTGCCGGGACAACACAGACATCTGATCTAACGTATGGGGCACGAGTAGCTTTATTCTTCTTTAGATCAACCGATTTTAGCGGATCACGCAGAGATGATATCGGTTTTGCGTATCCACGTACAATAATCGGCTCTCCGTTGGAAACACCACCTTCGATACCTCCGGCTCGATTTGAACTGCGAGCGATATTCCCCGATTTCAGATTGATCTCATCATGAACCTTTGACCCATAACGCGACGCATTAATAATACCTTCGCCGAATTCAACCGCCTTGATACTTGGTATGCTCATGATGACATGCGCCAGTTTTCCTTCCAGCTTACGATCATAATGTACATAGCTGCCGAGTCCAACCGGAAGATTGTATGCAATCACTTCGAACACTCCGCCAAGAGTATCACCTAATTCTTTGGCCTTATCAATTTCCTGGCACATTTTCTCTGAAATTTGAGAATCGGTACAATAGACAGGTGACTTTGCTATTTCATTTTTCATTTGATCGATATCTAAAATCTGCCTGCCGACTTTTACTTTTCCGATTCTGATAACATGGCTGATTATTTCTATCCCAAATTCTGCCAAAAATATTTTGGCGACCGAACCGATTGCAGTTCGCATCGCCGTTTCACGGGCACTCGCTCTTTCGATAACATTTTGTATGTCAGTGAAACCATACTTGACCGCCCCGGCCAGATCGGCATGCCCCGGGCGCGGGATTGATTTTTTCTGACTTTTCCGATCTTTCCTAATAGCCCAATCCTTATTCTCGATCTGCAAAGCGAGCGGGGAACCGATACTAATACCGTTTCGAAGTCCGCCGAGGATTTTTATCCTGTCTTTTTCAATTTTTTTCATCCGGTTGCCGCGGCCATACGATTTCTGCCGTCTTGAAAGGTCGGCATTTATTTTTTCTTCATCGATAACCAGCCCGGCCGGAAGCCCTTCAATGATACCAACTAATGCCGGCCCGTGTGATTCCCCGGCAGTTAAAAATCTAAGCATATTTATTATCCTGTAATTTTCTTGTCATATACTTATAAATATCGTCAGGTTCAACTTTTATCCCAGTCCAGATATTAAAACTTGCCGCCGCTTGAGCAGCCAGCATATACAGCCCATCGACATATCTATTGGGATATTTTTGAAGTTTTTTTGGTACCGCCCGTTGGCCATAATTCAAATCAAATATTTTTGTCTTACTAATTAATTTCTGCTTTGATAATACTTTGATAATTCGAATCAAGAAAGAATATTTGGCCGAGGTTGAGTTAATTAAAAGAGCCAGTTGACCCAATTGGTCCAATGCATGTAAATCGTTAATATCTATCGCTATGATATCCAAGTCATTCTTTAAATTCTGTATTATTATTTTTGCTTTTGAAACATCTCTGCTGGTCACAATAATTTTATTCGGTTTTTGGCGAATTAATTCAACTAGACAGGCGCGAGCGGCACCACCAGCCCCAAGTAACAGCACTGTTTTATCTTTGATATCTGTCTTCAGTTTGTTTTGTATTGTTTTTTGGATTCCGATAATATCGGTGTTATACCCAATCAGTTTTCCGCGCGAGTTCTTTATTGTATTTACCGCTCCGGTTTTTTGAGCAGTTTTATCTAAGTCATCAAGAAATGGAATAATATTTTCTTTGTATGGATACGTGACATTGGCACCAAAGATATTTAACGATCTGATACTACCAACGACATCTTTTAATTTTGATTCATTGGATTCAAAAACAGTGTAACAACAATCAAGTTTATATTTTTTAAACAGATAGTTGTGTATCACAGGTGAGAGAGAATGCCGAAGTGAGCATCCAATTATTCCATACAATTTATATGTTTTCAAGTTATCCATATTAATTAATCAACATCTGCAAGTTGTTCATAAATTCAGGAAACGAAATGTTGACTGCTTCGAAATTATTAATTTTTGTCTCGCCTTTCGCTATCAATCCTGCTACCGCCATCGTCATCGCCAATCGGTGATCGCCATACGATTCGGTTTCAGCACCGATTAATGGCGTCGGGCCATCGATTTCAAGACCATCAGATTTTTCAATAATCGAAGCTCCCAGTCGTTTTAATCCATCGGTAATCGCTTTCAGGCGATCACTTTCTTTAAATCGTAATTCCTCGGCACCTAAAATTATTGTTTTGCCCTTTGCCTGCGTTGCCGCCAGTGCCAAAATTGGGATTTCATCTATCATAGAGGGAATATCCTCGGCTCCAATATTTATTGCTTTTAGATCTGACGAAGATACTTCAATCGTCCCCAGTAATTCTTCATTCCTGATTTCATCAGGAGTGATACTGATATTGGCACCCATTTTCTTTAAAGCCGTCAAACAACCGGTCCGGGTTGGATTCAAACCGACATTCTTTAGTTTAATATTTGAGTTTTTGACAAGAAGTGCCGCAACTACAAAAAATATCGCCGACGAGATATCGCCCGGGACAAATATATCAGCCGAAGTCAATTGCCCGCCTCTGATTTCTATTTTTGGAAAAGCTGTTGAAATACTGGCACCAAGATATTTAAACATCCGTTCAGTATGGTCGCGCGATTGATACTTTTCGATAATGGTAGTTGTCCCATCGCATAGTAATCCTGCGATCATTATTGCAGTCTTGACCTGAGCACTGGCAACCGGCATCGTATAAAAAATCGGTGTTAGTTTTTGACCTTTAATACTAATTGGCGGCTTATTATTATCGCCAGCAAAAATTTTTGCGCCCATTTGTGACAAAGGATCAATAATCCGCTTCATCGGTCTTTTCTGAAGCGACTTATCGCCGGTTATGGTAGATTCAAAAGGTAAACCGGCTAAAAGTCCCGACAGCAAGCGAATCGTTGTCCCGGAATTTCCAGCATCCAGAATGTTTGACTGCTGTGTAAAGCCGAATCGCCCCTTTCCTTCGACCATAAATGTACTATCGGCCTGCTTTTCTATTTTTACACCCAGAGAATGCAAACAGGATATTGTTGACATACAATCGGCAGCAGTTGATAGATTTTCTATTTTTGAGATCCCAGTGGCCATTGATGCAAAAATTAACGCACGATGCGAAATAGATTTATCGCCGGGAATATCGATGACACCTTTGAGGCTCTTGGCAGCTGAAATGACCTTATCCATTTTGAACCCGGTTCATGTGATCTTTTTGAGTTTTCGCCAGATCAATTCGGGCGCGCAATGCATCCTCATCTTTTCTACTGATCATCTCGGCAACTTCCGTTAACTCAGCTTGAAATATTTCTATGATATTCAAAATATTATCTCTGTTAGTCATAAACATATCAAGGGTTAGTTCCGGCGATGACGAGGCGACTCTGGTAGCACCTTTGAAACTGCCTCCGGCAAGTTGCCAGAAATCTTCATAAGAGCTTTCTTGCCCTGCAGCCATTTTCATTAGCGTTAAAGCAATCATATATGGCAGATTAATTGTCATTGAAACCAGAAAATCATGTTTGTCTGGTTCGATTTTTACCGGTATCGCATCAAGAGCTTTAATCAGCTCTACAACAATATCAATCGATTCCTTATTGGTTGATTCAGCCGGCGAGAGAAAAAATATCGTATTTCTAAATTTATTGGCGGATGATGCTTCCAATCCGGTTCCTTCATTACCTGCGATAGGGTGACCACTGATATAATTTGTTTGATTATTCTGTTTTGATACTATCTCCAAAATCCCGGATTGAATTCCGGCAACATCAAGGACAATCTGATTTGGCTTACTCTTTTTGATAATTTCCGGGATAAGTTTAAATATCATTCTGATTGGTGTCGCAAGAATAATTAGATCAGCTTTGTCGAAGCCATCACTAATAGATTCGACCAGATTGCTAATATATTTATTATCCTCGGCCAGTTTACCAACAGTTTCGTCAATATCATAGCCGTAAACATTGGCCACTGATCTGTTTGTAGTCAATGCCCTGGCTATTGATCCGCCAATTTGGCCAAGGCCGACGATAAATACATTTAACTGCTTTAGCTTCATTATATCTTTTTGTTAACCGCAGCAGCGATTATTCTCAGTCCGATCATTAACTCGTCAAATTCTTCCAGATGCAGACTCTGGGCACCATCCGAAAGGGCTTCCTCCGGATGTGGATGAACCTCGATTATTAACGCATCGGCTCCGGCAGCAATGGCACATTTTGACATCGGATCGACCAGTTCTCTTTTTCCTGAGGCATGGCTCGGGTCAATGACAACCGGAAGATGACTTAATTGTTTGATAATCGGGACAGCTGAGATGTCGAGCGTATTGCGGGTATATTTTTCAAAAGTCCTGATACCACGCTCGCAAAGCATCACATTCGGATTGCCATTGGCCAGAATATATTCAGCCGCCATCAGAAGTTCCTCGATAGTTGACATCATACCGCGCTTGAGAAGGACCGGACGAGTAGATTTGCCGACTGCCTCAAGCAGCGAATAATTCTGCATGTTCCTCGCTCCGATTTGAAGAATGTCGGCATACTTGGCAACCAACTCGACTTTATCGGGTGACATGACTTCGGTCACAATCGCCAATCCGGTTCTATCAGAAGCTTCTTTTAGAATTTTCAGACCTTCTTCACCAAGCCCCTGAAAACTGTATGGTGAAGTTCTTGGTTTGTAGGCACCGCCGCGTAATACTTTGGCTCCGGCCTTAACGACCGCGTCGGCTACTTCCAAAGTCTGCTCTCGACTTTCAACCGAGCAAGGACCGGCCATCACGATAACTTCATCGCCGCCAATTGTGAAACCATTAAAAGGAATAATTGTTGACCTTTTTTGAAATTCTCTACTAGCCAGCTTAAAAGGTTTTAGGATAGGTACAACCGATTCTACTCCCGGGATTGCCATAAAAACTTCCGGCTCGGCCTTTTTGCCGCTGCCGACCATCCCAACTATTGTTTTTTCCTCACCTTTTGACAGATGCGGCTCAAACCCAAGCTCCTGAATTTTTTTTATCACCGTGCTGGTCTGCTTAACAGTGGCGTCCGATTTCATGACTACGATCATCATCGCTTTCCTCCGCACAATTCAGGTCTGAGCTTGCTGGTTTCACCCAAATATTGATGCTTTATGTTTTCTTGAGATTTTTCCGTATTGACATGTATTAATATTCTGATTAAGCGACTCATCCCTTTGGGAACCTCAATTTCTCTTGCGCAAAGAAGCGGGACCAAATCATATCCGAGACCCCTGGTCGCATAAGCAGGATATTCTGCATTTAAATCCGAGGTCGCTGTAAAAAAAACACTGGCGATATCTTCAGGTTTGACATCATTTGATTCTATCATTTTTAAAAACAGCTCTTTAGTAGAGGATAGAATAGCCTCCTTGCTGTTCTCGGCAACCTTGATGGCACCCCTGATGCCTCTAACTTTTGACATTGTCCATTCCTTTTCTAATTTTTCCAATAAATCTTCCCACATTTGAAACTGCTCTCCTTGAATCTGAAGATTTCTTAATTATATCTATAATAGCACTGCCTATTATCACCCCATCGGCGACCCGCGCCACCGATTTGGCCTGCGCCAGGTCGGAGATTCCGAAACCAACACAAACGGGTAAACGGCTTTCTTTTTTTATCACAGTTATCCAACGATTCAATTTTCCAGGCAGATTTTTTCTCGCTCCAGTCACACCGGCAACTGATACCAGATAGATAAAACCTCGAGACCTCTTAAGTATAAGTCGTCGTCTTTGAACCGATGAGGTCGGCGCCAGCAAATATATCAAATCGACCCCCGATTTTTGACATTTCTTTTCAATTGCTATTCCTTCGTCGGGGATCATATCAGGAATTAATAATCCTTGTCCGCCAACAGTTTTTGATTTCTTTAAAAATTTTGAAATACCATACTGCAAAACAGGATTGTAGTAGCTCATAATTATCAGCGGAACTTTATATCTGTCCTCAAGCTCGCTAAGTTGCCTAAAGATTCCATCGATATTGGTCCCATTTTGTAGTGCAATTTGGGACGAACTCTGGATTGTTTTTCCGTCGGCCAACGGATCGGAAAACGGAATGCCAATCTCAACCATATCGGCGCCATTTTTTATAATCTCTTTTAAGAGTAAAATAAAAGTTTTATTATCAGGATACCCGGCGGTTAAATAAGGCATAAGAGCTTTTTTATTATTCTTCCGGAGTTCTTCAAAAACACTCGAAATAGTTATGGGGAGGTGATTTTGTATCATCGCTTAGGCTCTCCCCTTTTTTTGTCTTGCCTCAAGTCGTTTATTTATCAGAGAAGCAACTTCGTCATTGGCGAGATCTTTGTCGCCCCGCCCGGAGAGATTTACAACGAGGATATTTTTATTCGGCAATTTAGGCGCGATCTTTTTGGCATATGCCAGAGCAAAAGAAGATTCCAGTGCCGGGATAATTCCTTCGGTTTCGGTCAGTTCGATAAAAGCTGACAATGCTTCCTTATCGGTTACTGAAACATAGTTAACCCGGCTTTGATCTTTGAGGAAACTATGTTCCGGGCCGACTCCGGGATAATCAAGTCCGGCCGCGATTGAATGCGATGTTTTTACCTGCCCGAATTTGTCCTGCAAAAGGTAACTGAAACTTCCATGCAAAACACCCGGTTTGCCTTTGGTCAGTGTCGCTGCGTGCAGATTCGTATTCAGTCCATTGCCCGACGATTCCACACCGGTGAGCATAACAGATTTATCTTTAATAAACGGGTAGAACATTCCGAGTGAATTACTCCCGCCGCCAACACAGGCAATAATCTGATCAGGCAAACGATTGATTTGTTTTTTAATTTGGATCTTTGTTTCCCGACCGATAACCGCTTGGAAATCGCGGACTAATTTTGGATATGGGTGCGGTCCAACAGTTGAACCGATAATATAATGAGTCGTCTCGACATTTGTCACCCAGTCACGAATTGCTTCATTGGTTGCATCTTTTAATGTTTTACTTCCCGAATCAACCGGGATGACTTCGGCACCAAGAAGATTCATCCGAGCAACATTGGGCGCCTGCCGTTTCATATCTTCAATACCCATATAGATAAAACAACTCTGATTAAATAAACTTGCGATCGTTGCGACTGCGACCCCGTGTTGTCCGGCACCGGTTTCGGCAATAATCCGTTTTTTATTCATCCTTCGGGCTAGCAATCCCTGACCAATACAGTTATTGATCTTATGTGCGCCGGTATGAGCCAGATCCTCCCGTTTAAGATATATCTGAGCTCCTTTATATTTCATCGTCAGACTCTTGGCAAAATACAAAGGGGTTGGTCGGCCAACATAGGTACTCAGCAACCGCTTGAGTTCGGATTTGAACTCAATATCTTTTAGCGCATTTTTGTACCCTTCCTCAAGTTCCAGAAGTGCCGCCATAAGCGTCTCGGGGACAAAACGGCCACCATAGTCGCCAAAGTATCCTAATTTATTCGGCTGTTCCATCTATGAACCTCATTAATTACTGATTCCATTTTCTGATAGTCCTTTATACCGGGACTTTTTTCAACACCACTGCTGATATCAACTGCATACGGATTAACCGTTTCCAACGCCTCTTTGATATTTTCAGGATTGAGTCCACCTGATAAAATTAAATTTCCCAGTTTTGAAGCTTTCCTGGCAATCTGCCAGTCGAATTTCTTTCCTGTTCCGCCAGATAGATTTTTATCGAAATTATCAAGCAGAAAATAAGATAATCCAAATTGTTCAATTTGTTTGATTACTTCATTACCGCTGACTTTAAATGCCTTAATAGACGGAAGAGACAACGAATCTATATACTGCAAATCTTCATCACCGTGCAGCTGCACTGCATCCAAATAACAGTACTCATACATCTCTTTGATTGTCTTCATTTCTTCATTAACAAAAACGCCAATTTTGCTAATAAACGGTGGTAGCAATTTTGAAATTTCTCTTACAACTGATGGTTTTATCCTTCTCGAACTTTCGGCAAACACAAATCCAATAGCATGAGCACCCAAATCGGCAACGCTTTTTGCATCATCAAGATTAGTTATGCCGCATATTTTTATTCTGATCGTCATTTCTTGCCTAATAGCTCCCTGATTTTTACGACCGGGTCAGGACTGGTAACAATCGATTCTCCAATTAAGGCCGCATCAATACAGCTCTCTTCCATTCTGATAATATCGTCACGATTATGAATACCGCTTTCGGCAACTCTAACTATTCGAGGCGGAATCATCGGTGCAAGAGTCTCAGAGGTGGCCAGATTCACTTCAAAAGTTTTTAAATCACGATTATTGACTCCAATGATCTGGGGATGGATAAGTCTTAATACTTCAAATTCAAACATACTATGAACTTCAAACAGAACTTCCAGATCCAACTGCTCTGCAATCATATACAGATGATTAAGCTTATCAGGAGGCATAAGACCGACAATTAATAATATAGCATCGGCACCAATATACCTGCTTTCCCAAATCTGATATTCTTCGAAAATAAAATCCTTCCTTAAAATCGGAAGATTACAGCTTTTTTTTGCCAGCTGTAAATCATCAACGGAACCATCGAAATAATTACTCTCGGTTAAAACAGAAATCGCCGAGGCGCCCGCTTCTTCATATATTTTTACCATCTTATCGACTTGAAGATTTTCGACAAGAATCCCTTTGGATGGGGAACGTCTTTTAATCTCGGCAATAATTGAGATAGTGTAGTCCTTACAGATACTTCTCTTCAAGCTTCTGGTCGGAGGCAAATCATCAATAGCCTCGCTTATTTTTTCTATTTCTCTTTTTTGATCAACTGCTTGAAGTTGTTGCTTCTTTTTCGCCACTATTTCACTAAGCATTTGAAAGTCCCCTTGTAAATGCTATCAGTTTATCTAACTTATCTTTCGCCTTGCCGGAATCAATAGCTTCTGTTGCCTGCTCAATTCCTTCTTTGATATCACCAGCCTTCTCCGCTATCAGCAAGCCAATAGCACCGTTTAATATAACAGTATCTCTTTTGGATCCCAGCTCACCGCTTAAAATCGAACGAGTGATCCCGGCATTAACCTCAGCGGTTCCTCCGGCCAGATCTTCAACAGAGCATTTATTGAATCCGTACTCTTCCGAATCGAATATTAACTCTTCCTTTGTCCCATTAAAAGCAAAATTAATTTTGTTTGATCCGGCTGTCGTGATTTCATCAATGCCGCATTGATTATAAACAACTCCAACTCTTTTTATCCCAAGATCACCGGCAGCATCGGCCAGCAGCGAAGTGTACACTCCGGAAAAGACACCGATCATTTGATGCGTCGCAAAAGCCGGATTGGTCATCGGGCCAAGAAGATTAAATATTGTCCTAAAGCCAAGCTCTTTTCTTACCGGAACAACTTCTTTCATCGCCGGATGAAGCGCCGGTGCAAACATAAATCCGATTCCGATCTCATCGATGCATTGACCAACCTGTTCCGGAGTTAATGAAATATCAACACCGAGCGCCTGAAGAATATCGGCACTGCCGCACTGGCTTGAAACCGAACGATTGCCATGTTTTCCAATAGCCAAACCACATCCAGCCAGTACAAACGAAGTTGTCGTTGAGATATTAAAAGTTCCGGCACTATCACCGCCGGTTCCGCAATTATCGAAAAGATTTTTTTGATTATGACTGATACGGACAACCTTATCCCGCATCGCCCGCGCAGCTCCGATTATTTCATCGGAGGTCTCCCCCTTTTGACGCAACGCAGTCAGGAAAGCGGCAATTTGAATATGCGAAACTTCGCCCGACATTATTAAATCAATGACATGAAAGCTTTCATCTGCCGAGAGATCGGCACCATCCAGGACCTTATTAATCTCCTCCCTGATCATCCTACTGCCTGCCGTTAAGAAAATTGGAGATTAATAATTTGCCATGTTTGGTCAAAATTGATTCCGGATGAAATTGAACACCATCAACCGGATAGCCATTCATTCTAATACCCATAATCTCGCCGTCAGAGGTATGTGAGGTAATCTGTATATCTTTTGGCAGTGCGTCTTCACTCACCATAAGAGAATGGTAACGGGTCGCCTCAAATGGATTTGGCAGGCCATTATAAATACCTTCTCCATTATGAAATACCATTGAAGTCTTCCCATGCATCAGAATCGCCGCATTTTCAATTTTACCTTTAAAAGCATAAGCAATACATTGATGTCCCAAACAGACGCCCAAAATTGGAATTTTTCCAGTGAAGTGAGAAATTAATTCACAGGAAACTCCGGCGTTTTCCGGACGACCCGGTCCGGGCGAAATAACCAAATGAGATGGATCAAGTTTTTTTGCTTCATCCAAACTGATTTCATCATTCCTCAATACCTGAAACGATTTTCCAAACTCGCCAATATATTGAGCCAGATTCCAGGTGAAAGAATCGTAATTATCTATAATCAGTATCATTAAAATCCCTCCTCGGCCATTTCAATTGCTTTTTTGAGAGCTGCGAGTTTGTCACAGGTTTCCTGGTACTCTTTTTCGGGGACAGAGTCAGCGACAATTCCGGCTCCGGCCTGCAGGAAAAAGTCTTTATCTTTCATTATTATCGTTCTGATTGTAATACACCAATCCATATCACCGGTCAGACTGAAATATCCAGCCGAACCGGCATACGGACCCCGGCGGGTGCTTTCAAGTCCTTCAATTAATTGCATTGTTTTTATCTTCGGAGCGCCGGTCACAGTTCCGGCCGGAAAAGCAGCTTTAAACAGATCAAATTGATCCAGACCAGGTTTTAATCTGCCGACAACATTTGAGGTCATATGCATCACATGAGAATATCGCTCGGTTTTCATGAAATCGGTCACTTTAACCGAACCGATTTCACAACAACGTCCAAGATCATTGCGACCGAGATCAACCAGCATAACATGCTCAGCTTTTTCTTTTTCATCGGACTGTAATTGTTCTTCGAGTTTTTTGTCCTCTTCCATATCTTCGCTTCTCGGTCTGGTTCCGGCAATCGGTCTGACAGTGGCAACTCCTTTTTCGAGTCGCACCAAAGCCTCAGGTGATGAACCAACCAGTTTGATCTCATCAAAATCAAGGAAAAACATATAAGGTGAAGGATTGAGCATTCTTAAGGCGCGATAAATCATAAAAGGTTCTGATTCGGTAGTTCCGCTAAATCGCTGTGAAATCACCATTTGATAAGCATCACCGGCGATAATATGTTCTTTAACTTTGTTTACCGCTCTGCAAAATTCCTCTTTCTCAAAATTGGACTTGAGATTTTTTGTGCTTTTATTGACGGAAGAATAATCTGGCATCATCAAAGGAGATGATAACCTTTTTACAATTTGAATAATCTTATCCAGCGCCGAATCTTCCTGGCCCTCTTCCACCAAAGCCATAATTTTTAAACATCGTTTGACATGATCAAAAACCAACAACGTATCAATCAGATAAAATAGAGCCAGCGGCATATTCAGAGAATCTTCCGTTTCGGTCGGAATCTTTTCAAAGAAACGAACAAAATCATAGCTGATATAACCAACTGCTCCGCCGAGAAGTGGCGGATAATCAGATGAAACTTCCAGCTTAAAATCATCCAATATATCTTTGAGAGATTCCAATGGAGAGTTTACGCCTGAATTTGGAATTTTAATATCTGGCCCGCCATTTTTGATGACCAGCTCGTTCTGATCAATAATAATTTTGGAACTCGGCTTGATTCCGATAAAGGAATATCGCCCCAATATGGTTCCGCTCTCGACAGATTCCAGAAGAATTTTTGCTCCATAATTTTTGAGCTTTAAAAATGCTGAGACCGGGGTTTCCAAATCAGCTGGCATCTCTTTGGTCAATACCTTCATGACTTTGCCGCTTTTTTGGTAATTGTCGGTTGCTGATTTCTCATTTTTCATATTTGCCTCTTATGCCAAAAAAAAACCCACTATCGATTTAAGATAGCGGGTTAAATAATTTATTTTCTCTTATTTTAGGGAGAAACCTTAACAGCATTTAAACCACTATCATTAGGTAGTTGATACCACCAAAAATAAAAGCTATTCCAATAATAGTTATCGGAATAATTCACAATGGATTTAAATGTGGTTTTGTTACTCATTGAAATAGTATATAGAATAAGTCCATTTTGTCAAGAGATATTTGATATCGGCGTTTCATAATGACTCACATTGTATGGGATATCCCACCCACCCAAAAGTATAACTCCAATAGTATGAAGAAGATACAATCACGAACAAAGCAGATAAATAATTTAAAATAATTATTGATGATAATAATATTCAGGATGTCTGTTTAAACAGGTAGTAAAGACAATTCACAGAAAAATCGTAATCTTATAACTACTTAAGCCAACCGGCCAAGCGCCACTCCTACAAACAAAGCGATAACTCCGACACCGTTTTGCAGTAGAACATTTGCCACTGCGCGCATCCACTCTGCCGAACGGAGCAGTTCGCCGGTATCAAGAATTACAGCCGAAAAAGTAGTGAAAGCACCCATAAAACCGATTAAAACAATCATCCGAATTTCGCCAGAAACAGGCCATCTTTTCTCAAATAATGCCCAAACCAGTCCAGCCAAAAGACATCCAATTAAATTGACAATAACGGTCCCCCAGGGAAAAGAGGCACCATTAATTCTATTGATAAATCCGGACAACCCAAAGCGGGCAAGCGTTCCGAGCGCACCAGCAATGGAAAGCCAGACAAGCTTCTGAAGCATCAATGGAGTTCTCCATATCAAAAGTAATTCATACAAGGACGGTAATCAGAGACTCCATCCCCAGTTGCAAAAAACATTCTAAGATTAACATCGGGTAAAGTCAATGTTATTTGGTCAATTTTGACTTATTAATACTATTGCCTTTCTGCAGATATGTTTGAAATCATCATATCAATTAATAATAAAAATTCCAGGCTTTGGCAATTGCGCCGCGCGCGAGCAGACCCCGTTAACATGTTACCAAACAATGACTTATTCCAATATCAGGAAATTGCGTATCATTTGCAAATTTTGCTTATGTTATTTAAAATCGATTTTAATAAAAAAAATAATTGCCTTAGAACCTTTTTTTTTGTATAACTGATATGTTAATAAATAGGACAATAAAGGTATTATATAAATAACTAACCTAAGAGGTTCTCAATGTTAAAAAAAGTAACTATCCTCATCACTCTTCTCGCAGTTGTTTTGCTTTTTGGAATTCTGGCCTTTGCCGGTGAAGAAGCCAAAACAAAACATGAATTTGTTGGCGAAAAGAAATGCAAAATGTGCCACAAAAAAGACGGTATTCATCCCTCATGGGCCGAGTCCAAACATGCCAAGGCCTATGATCTTTTATCAGACGAAGAGAAAAAGGATAAGGATTGCGTCAAGTGTCACTCAACCGGAGCCACCGCAGAGGGCGTATTATTAGAAGGTGTTCAGTGTGAAGCTTGTCATGGCGCCGGATCTGATTATAAGAAAAAATCGACAATGGAAGATCATGCTGCGGCAATGGCCGCCGGTTTGATCATGCCTGATGAGAAGGTCTGTAAAGTCTGCCATGAAAATGTCCCTGAGAAATTCCGCGCCAAAGAAAAATTCGATTTCGAGAAAATGAAAGCGAAGGGCGTGCACAAAATGGCCGTAAAGGCTGAGGAAAAAAAGGGATAAGATAACAATATCTATTAAAAAAGGCGCCGATATGGCGCCTTTTTTAATTGCTTTAACTAACCATCTACAATAAGGTTACCTGGTTTCATAGAGTATCTGGCCGCTCGCTCATGTGAAAAATATATCATTCTTTTATTTTTTTTCTTGACAATTCTGTGACAAATCTATAAATATATTATGTTAGTGAACGATAACTAACATAAATGAAAGATTTATTATGGTAGAAAAAAAACAAAAAAGATTAGCCTCCGCAGATCGCAGAAAGCAGATTATTGAAAAAGCGACCGAGTCATTCTCGAAACTCGGTTATGAAAAAACGACGATCGCTTCACTGGCCAAATCATGCGGTATCTCAGAACCGGCTTTATATAGATATTTCGCCTCAAAAGAGCAATTGTTTGAAGATGTTCTGAAAGCATTAAAAGATAAAATTGATACCTCTTCTCTTATAATAGAGATCGAAAAATTGAATGATATCGAGGAGATTCTTTTTGCCATTTCTCAGCATATCTTTCAAACCTATCTGACCAATCCTGAACTATCGCGATTGCTATTATATTGTTCTTTAAAGGGTCATGATATGACAAAAAAAGTAGTCGATACCTTGCGGGTTCCGTATATCACAATTCTCCGGCAGTCATTGGATCGTCTCAAGAAAAATGATTTGATCCAGCCGGTTAATACAATTATAACGGCAAGCTGTTTTACCGGGATGGTTACCGAATGTGTTCTCGGCATCAACCTCTGGAAAGGGATGCAGGGCGGTGACCATAAACCGGAAGAAATAATGAAAAACAATGTACCTATATTCGCCCGCGGACTGAGAAAATTATAAATTTAATTTATAGATTGAAACCTACCAAAAACAAAGGAAAAGGGACACAGATGAAAAAAATATCAAGACCTCAGTCTAGGCTATATGGGGTCTCCATAGTTATGCTTTTTTGCATGATCGTTTTATCATCGACATCGGCAAAGGCTAATATGCCACCGGCAGATGCTGTTTCTGTGGGAAGTAGCGTTTGTTTGGATTGCCATGAAGATGTTGGAAACGATTTTGCAAAAACCATGCATGGTACATTGCTGAGTAAGGCCTCAGAGAGCTCTTGTGAATCATGTCATGGCCCCGGTTCGGCACATGCCGAAAATCAGGATCCGGCTATGATCATTAACCCAGCCAAACAGGATCAATTTGACGGCAAGTCAACTTGTTTAAATTGTCATAACACAGACAATTTCAGCAATTGGATTATGGCAGATCATAATGCGGCAAACATGAATTGCTCAAGCTGTCATTCTGTTCATTCTGAGTATGAAGCAAAAACAACCGGCAAAATAAACAACCTTTGCACCGAGTGTCATCTTGATGTCAAGGCTGCCAGTTTTATGCCATCGCACCATCCGCTAAAAGAGGGCAATATGAGCTGCATCGATTGTCATGACCCGCATGGCGGTCAGGCAACTTTCGCCCACGATGGCTCAAACCGGGAGTTATGCTTCAGCTGTCACCCGGAAAAAGAGGGTCCGTTCATTTTTGAACACGCCCCGGTCAATGAAGATTGTATGCTATGCCACTCCCCGCATGGAACGGTCGCTGACAACCTCTTAACTCAGACCGAACCGGCACTCTGCCTTAATTGTCACGCGATGCATTTCCATGCCGCGATAGAAGGCTGGGATGGTAATTTTGCCAATCCGCAGGCCCCTGATAGGGCAGGAACCTCAACTCCGGATAGTTGGAAAGAGGGTATGTTGACCAAATGTACACAATGTCACACTGAGATCCATGGCAGTGATATGCCATCTCAGGCAATTTCAACCTCAGGCACCGGCCTGACAAGATAGGAGAATGTAATGAACAGATTTTACACAATTACACTCCAATGCCTCCTTCTTGTCGCGCTAACCTTTATGGTTGCTGCGGGTCAGGAAGATGCTATTGAGGAGAAATATTCGGTTTGGATCGGTTCCAGTTATACCGATTTCACTGACTATACAAAAAAGATCGGTGAGTATAGAAACGGCGACGATGAATTCTTGCCAGAATTCAGCATTGATTATCTTTCGCGCGGTATCAACCATATTTTCTCATTAAACGGCAACTACCGCGACGAGAATAATATTATGGCTGATATGGCAAGCAAGATCGGTGATGGTTTCTCTGCCGGTTTTAAATATCGCTCGCTGTACAAACTGGCCGGGCAGGATCTACTGACCAACCTGGAAACCAGAGAAGCGAGCGGCGGCAAAATCCTTACCCATGAGATCCTTGATCCGGGTGCAGATTATTATGTCCATCGCAAAGAAGTTGAGAGCAACTTCAATCTAAGAATATCGAAGAAAAACAATGTCAGACTAACTGCGGCTCATCGTACCACCCTGCAAAGTGGAAACGAACAGCATCTTGCAAATAGTCACTGCTTTAGCTGCCATATCACTTCTAACACCGCCACCATCGATAAAATAACTCATCAGATTATGGCAGGTCTTCAGGCAGACATTGGCAAAAGCAAAGTAGGTTATCAGTTCGCTTACCGTATTTTTGAATCGGAAGCACCTCTTACTTATGCCAATTATGATGAAGCAAAGCATCCTGTTAATGGTGGTTCTGCTGCGGAATTTAGCTCGCGTTTATTATTTGATGGGGTAGCAATGGCTGCTGGCGAATACGCCAACACCGAAAAACTGTCACATAAAGTTACTTTTAAAGGTAATGCCGGAAATAGCAGCTATGGAAGTTCAATCGGTTATAGCAAGGCGACCAACAAAAACAACGATCTGTCAAGTTCAGCAATTAGCGGTTCTGCATTTTATGCAACATCGCTGGCGAAACTTACCCGCTTGATTGCAAAATTCAGCGTGGCTAAATTGGAAGTTGATGATTTCAATGTGGATCTGCCGCTATTCAGAGACGGACGTCCGGGAATTCCGATGGATTTTGATTTCACACGCTATTCTTCACTTAACAGAGTCGATCTGAGAGGTTCGGTTGAACTCATCTCAAGACTTAACAAGAAGATGACGGCATCAATTAGTGCCGGATTACGGTCAATCGATCGTGAGTACTATCCCGCTGAAAATTCCGATGCCACTACAACTCTGTTTGGTCAAGCAAAACTCCGTTATCGTAAGGGAATGGAATATTCAGCGTCATTTAAATATCGCTTTGAGAGTACTTCTAATCCGTTCACTTCGGCGAGAGGACTGTTCGAAGCAAGAGGCCGCAGTGTATTGAATCCTGTCGATGGAACCTCGTTTGTCTATTACTGGCAACGCGAAGCTTTGCGTTATCAGGATATTACGACTGCTCCGACGCAGGCACATATCCTGGACCTGACTTCAACCTGGCGGCCAAATAACAAAGTAAATTTGAATTTCGGATTTAAGGCCAAATATGACAAAAATGGCGATCTCGATTCACTTGATGTCAGTCATTTTTCAATGCAGCCGAGTTTGGCCGTTAATGTTAATCTTGACCAGAAATGGGCAGTCTCTTTGGGTGGTTCCTATGGTTATAATAAATCGCGGGGACCAGTCGCCATAGCACTTTTTGATGGCTGAGCGGGTCACATGTATACGGACGCCGTGAGCGATCCGAACGACCCATTAGGACCATTTGAAGCTGTTCATTATGGTTCCGCCTACGCCATGACTGATTACGAAACCAAATCCCAGAATCTTTATCTGACAACATCATACATTTATTCACCCAAGCTAAAATTCCATGGAATGGTTGGTTACAACAAATCAACTGCTGCGATGGATCAGGTCGTTTTCCCAGACCTTACCGCTCGTTTGTATGATGAGATAAATGATGTCACCGATCTTGACCATCAGGATTTCACATTCCTGCATATGCATGATTATTCAAACCTCGATTATCAATTGTTGAATTTCTCATTAGGTCTTGAATATATGCTTTCCAAAGATGTGGTTTGGACAGCGGATGGTGAGTATGCCGATTTGAAAGATAACGAAGGATATGTGTATGGAATTGAATCCGGTTCTATGTTTATGATTAGATCCGGTATCAGATTCGTATTCTAAGTTTCTCTCCTAGGTTAATGCATTTAGGTTGGCTGTCGGGATTATTATCCCGGCAGCTTTTTTATTGCAATTTTGTGGAATCTTAATATGAATTACTTCTGTTCGATCTTCCGAATTTTTCGATACAACATAAAAGCCAGGAATGTAATTATTAAGGTCGCCACCGCCAGACCTTTGCGACGGAAATAATATTCATCGATAAGACCGGCTGAATTTAAAACAACCGTATCAGCTTTGGCGATACCTTCCATCGCTTTTGGAGCGACCGAATCCATATCAAAGGAATGAATTAAAGTCCGAGCCTGTATCAGGGATTGAACTACTTCTTTTAAAAGAAACTCTTCGTTGGTTGTCATCATCCCTTTTAATATCGCCTCATCAAGGCTTTGTTTAGCATTGAGATGAGCCGCTACAAGATTATTCAGTGAAGTCAGGATGCTGTCAGCGGTCGGCAGACCGATAGTGCCATCATCGGCGGCATGGCACTCGGTACATAAGGCAGATTCGGTAGTACCGATCATGTTGTCAGATGGTTTGAAAATAGCGTGATTGGAATGGCAGGTTTCGCACATCGGAAAATCATTTTCAAGAAACGCGTCAGCGTGCGGTGATTTCTCAAATAGTTCCGCTTCCAAGGCATGACAAACACCGCATACTGCGGCCAATGAGCTTACTCCGGGCGGAGCGGCACCATGGTTCCCATGACAATCGTTACAGGCCGGTGCGCCGAGATCACCTCGTTTAAAAAGCGCCAAACCATGAACAGAAGAACTATACTTTTCAAACTGGTCGGTCGGTATCTTATATTCGGCCATATAATCTTTATCAGAGTGGCATTTCGCACAGGTGGCTGGTAAATTTGACGGATGCGTACTGGAATAAGGCATTTGACCATTACCGATCTCATGAACCGAATGACATGAAACACAATTGGCCACTTTTTTGTCTTTTGCGGAAAACAGACGCTGGCCATGAATAGATGTTTTATATTTTGCCAACTGATCTATCGGCATCGACGGATTATGATCATGCATATAGGCAGCATCAGAATGACAGCGGGCACAAAAATCCGGGACTTCCAGATGATTGGGTACACCGCGAAACCCCTTAGAATTGCGCACATCATCCATATCATCGAGAGTCGGATCGCCGCCATGACAATCAGCACAGCCCAAACCTTTTTGCGAATGGATATCTTTTGCAAATTTGGAGGCACTACCACCCTCGTCTTCAAAATCAAAATGGCAACTGAGGCAGTTATTATCTGAGCCAAAACCGTTGAGCGCAAATAACATCAACCCAAAAAATATAAGTATAAATTTTATCATTCTATATATGCCCCTATTCCACCAAATAACCGACAATTGTCATCACCACCATGAACAGGACAACAAATGTTCCAAAAGCCATTATCATCGGAGAACGTTTATTCTCGTTTGCTCGACGATCCAATAAAGGGATCAGTATCCAAATTAACCCGCCTATTCCAAAAACAATAATCCCAAAAAGTTCGCCCTCTATAAACCAGATATGAGCAGGTAGCATCTTTAACGCCTGAAAAGCAAACATAAAATACCACTCAGGTCGAATCACTGCCGGAGGTGCCCCAAACGGATCGGCCTTTTCTCCCAAAGGCCAATGTACCACCCCGATACCATCAGGGAAAATCACCGCCAGAAGTGCCAATATGTTTAATGCAATCAACCAGACCAAAGCATCACGATAAATGAAATTTGGGAAAAATTTCATATATTTTTTATCTTCTTGTTTTTTCCCGGCCCAATGCATCGGTTCACTCATTCCCTGACGTTGAATAAAAATCATATGCAAGGCCAACAGGCCGGTTGTCATAAGCGGCAAAATAGCGACATGCAATCCGAAGAATCTTCCTATTGTCGCTCCGGTAACCTCTTCCCCGCCGCGCATAATAACCATCAAATAATCGCCTACGACCGGCATCGCTCCGGCCATACCAGTGCCGACACGAGTGGCAAAGAAAGCCAGTTCATTCCATGGCAAAAGATACCCGGAAAAACCAAAAGTCATCGAAAGCGCCAAAAGTCCCATCCCGGTGTACCAGGTCATCTCTCTCGGTTTCCGATACGCTCGGGTAAAAAAGACGGTAAACATGTGCAGGAAAGCGGACAGCACCATTAGATTTGCCGACCATGAATGAATTGATCGAATCAGCCATCCAAATGAGACTTCGGAAACAATAAATTTTACTGATTCATAAGCCGAATCGGCGCCAGGTCTATAGTACATCAATAAAAGAATACCGGTGATGACCTGAACAATAAATAAGAAAAGTGTAATGCCACCCAAATAATAGAAAATCGAATGGCTGTGTTGAGGAACGACTTTACCGCCCATATATTCAACGAGTGAATTTATATGCAGCCGGTCATCAAGCCATTGATACCCTTTTTTTATCAGACCGTTCTGGGTGCCGTCCATCAGACTGTCTCCTTCGAGACAAATATTTCGCCCTTGATCTCATTAACAAGATACTTTTCAAGTGGCTTGGGCGGCGGACCGGAAATATTTTTGCCATCAAGATCGTAGCGGCCATTATGGCATGAGCACCAAATAATACCGAGATCGGGACGATGTTGCACGGTACAATCCAAATGGGTGCAGGTCGCTGACATCGCTTTGAGTTCACCTTCTCCGGTTAAAACAATTAAACCAAGAGTCCGGCCGAATTTAAAGGTCTTAGACTTTTTTTCTTCGCTCTCCAATTCGGAACGGGTAAAGGGAAGTTTCACCTGAGAGACATTCGCTTCGCCCGATTCAGGCGGAACTAGAAACTTGTATGCTGGATAAATTATCGACCCAAGAAACGCCACACTACCCAATCCGGTCAGCCAGGACAAAAAATTTCGCCTGGAATTATTATCGCTCATATTCTTCCCATTATTATATGTACCAATTAACTTCTAATATACAATAAAATCATGCCAGTTTACTTCTTTTAGGGCTGTGTTCCACTGTGGCACTCATGGCAATTCATCTCTTTCCAGGCTTCATCAATGTCTTCGGGATGGACAAATTCCAATCCGTTCATCGATGCAGCCATCATGCTTCTATCTCCGCTTCCCTGAGCAAGTATCGTGTGGCAACTATTACAATCTCTGGTAATTATGGAGCCATCCTTAGCCTGAAGATTGCCGGTATGACAGCGCATACAACCGGGATTCTCAAAATGCCCAATATTATTAGGATATTCTTCCCATCTCACTTTCATTTCGGGGAAAATATTCTTCTGATATTTATCTTGCACTGCCAGAATTGCTTCGTTGATCTCGTCCTGTTTTTCTTTATAAATATTCGGATACGCTTCATTATAAAAATCTTTGATATTGTTTGCAATGCCATGCCATGCTGCTTCCTCGGTTTCATAAAGTTCAGCCATAGCCTCAACCGAAATCCGTTTTATCTCCGGCAGGGAAACATCGATTTTTTGTGTAAAAAGCGCTTCATCAATGGCATGATCGGGCGAGTTATAAATATGACTCGGTCGATTATGACAGTCCATACAGTCAAAAACACGCGGTTCGGCAGCGGTAATCTCTTCCTCGGTAAGGGGATTTTCCGTATCCTGAAAAACGGTTTGATGTCCCGTTTTTACATTGGTTGCCCTCACCCATGGAATTTCCTGATGACGCTCATCACGAGCGATATATTCAATTTTATTGGCAATAAATGTATGCCAGTGGATGCCTGAAGTAAGTCCTGTTTCCGGATTACCTCCACCAACTTTAATCAGCATTTCGATTGGCCAATGGCTATTCCCTTCATCATACATATAATGATTAAATGATCTCTGCTGGGCGCCAAAAAATTTCTCCGGCCAGTGGCACTGCTCACAGGTTTCTCGCGCAGGACGAAGATTGGCAATCGGGGTCGGAATCGGCCTCGGGTATTTATCAGCCATCACTGCATAGACCTGATATAGACCTGACATCTTTGATTTGGCATACCAATCGGCACCGGGGCCAACATGGCAACTGACACAGGAAACCCGCGCGTGAGGCGAATTTTGATAAGCGACGTACTCTGGTTTCATAACATCATGACAGGTATTACCACAAAAATTAACCGATTCAGAATAGTGAAAAGCCTCGTATCCGCCAACGGCGGTGATAATCAGGAAGAAAATGGAACCAACAATGAACATCAAAGCGGCGTTGCGATGGCTTTTTTTATTCAGATCAAAATATGGCCAAGCCGGATATGATGCCACTCCGGTTTTTTTGAATCTGTACCATGTCTTTAGCATTCCAAGCGGAACCAAAACAAGTCCGCCAATCAATATCGGCGGTAAAACCATATATAAAAAGATACCAAGATAAGGATTGGTGACCTTGGCAAAGATTCCAATTATATATAAAAATGTCATTAAAACGGCCGTGACAACGGCAATTATAATTCCGGCACCGCTAATCCAGTTGTAGGCCAACCGTGGTAATTTCATCTCTCTTAGCGCCACATTATTCCCCTTCTAAAACAACACCATTTTTGTCCTATTTATTAACCTATGTGATTAATAACGCGGAATTTCAAATAACTCCTTGACTAAAGTCAAAAATACAAAAAAGAATGCAAAAATATTATATATTGGTTATTATCTATAACCAAAGATTTCTGCCCAGATAATCAACAAAATCAATATTATGCCAATTGTCAAAGCAATTGTTCCAAAAATCTTGAATCCTTTAAGAAAAGCTTCCGGCATTGGTTCTACCAAATGTTTTCCCAATTCCTTATTGGCGACTAATTTTTCATATTCGCGCGGTCTGTCTTCCATCAGCTCATCAACCGAGATCCGGCCGGAAAAAATAACCGTATCCATCGGAAATTTATCAGGACGAAAATGGGTATTAAAGAAGTGAACCGTAAATATAAACGCCACCGCCAGAAGAGCTTCATCAGAATGAATGATAGTGGCAACATTTATCATCCAGCCGGGTAGAAATAGTGTAAAGAACTCTGGGAACCATAACATCAATCCAGTCGAACCAATAATTGCCACGCCCCAGAAAACGGCAAAGTAATCAAATTTTTCCCAATAGGTCCAGCGCCCATACCTCGGTCGCCGACCCATTCCAATAAACCATTTTAGCGTCGCAATAACTTCCACAAAATCGGTTTTATTCGGCAGCATACTATCTTCATCGGTAAGATATTTAAACCATGATTTCGCAGATTCTCTTTTCTTCCTGATAACATCAAAAATATGCAGTCCAAAATAGAAAAATGTAATTACAGCACAAACACGGTGTATATATCCGGCCGATTCAAAGCCGCCAAACATACCTGATATCCACTGCGCCCATCCCAGATATGAGAATTTCAGCGTCATACCGGTAATTGCCAAACCGAGGAAACTGATAATGACCAAAATATGCATACGACGTTGTAACGGCGAAAAACGACTATATTCTTTCTGGCCAAAACTTCTTTTGCGAATCTTTTGATGTTCCTTCATCATTTTATATGAGCGCGGCAACCACAATAATGTATGCGTCCCAAATACAATCAGCGTCCCAACAAGAAGAATGGTCATAAACCAGAAAGTATAAAACAAGATCGGGTATTTATCGCGATCATGATGCGTCGCATGCGTCAGATACCCGGCAAACTGCCGATGCGATCCTTCATGGCATTCTCCGCAAGTTTCAACAATATTCTGATGCGACAAGGTTGAATTTGGGTTATCGATCGCCAAAATATTATGTGAACCATGACAATCAAAACATTTGGCCGCACCTCCGTAACCAAGTTTGGAAGCCTTGCCATGAACCGTCTCAAAATATGTTTCGGTTACTTCAAGGTGACAGCCGCCGCACTGGCCCATAATTTCGGTTCTAAATCCAGCCTTGTCGGTCCTGGTAATAGCATGCGAATCATGGCAGTCAACACATTCAGGAAGAGGTAATTCGGAATCGCTGGTGGTCTCACTGTGAATACTGTTGGTAAATTTTTCGAAAATCCCTTCATGACAATTTGCGCAAGTATGCGGAATATTATCCTTATGAACCGAAGAATTTGGATCATCTTTAGGAAGAATATTATGAGTTGAATGACAATCGGTACATTTGGCAGTAACAATCAGGCCACTCTCCATAAGTCCCTTGCCATGAATCCCTTCAAGATAACCGGTTACCGGATCAATCTCGCCCTCGGCCATTTCCTTTAGAGCCACACCTTCCGGACCGTGGCATTGACCGCACAATTCAGGCACCTTGGTTGGAAATGTTTTTGAGGCCGGATCCTTAAAACTTTTTACACCATGAATCCCGTGACAGGTAGTACATTCTGGAACGCGCTGGTCTCCCCGATTCCCAAGCTTGCCATGCATACTTTTTGCAAACGTATCCACAATTTCGGTGTGACAGATAGAGCAATCAACCTTATTGGCAACCGAAGCACAGGAGCGCTCAAGACTGGGATTGGCACCAGTGTGACACTGTGCACATGCTACGGAACGATGCATAGAACTATGAGTCTCAACCGAATCAACATACATCGAGATAACACCGGTGTCTCGCTGAGCGGTGAGATTTTTATTTTGGTGACACTTCAGACATTCACTATCGGCTATTCCCTCGGCATAAAATATTTTTCGCGCCTCATGGGGTTCATGACAATCAACACAAACCGGAACCTTATTCGGCTCCTTCTCCCACAACTCTCCCCTGATTACTTTTTTATGAACTTGCTCAATTCGACCATGGCATTGCTGACAGGTTTTGGCAACATTATCACGATGGATACTCGATTTTGGATCGGTATGAGGCAAAACGTTATGAGAAGTATGGCAGTTATTGCAGACCGCGGTAACGGTCAATCCCTGTTGAAACAAGCCAACGCCATGAATACTCTGGGAATAATGACTTAATATTGAATCCTGATGAATGTCAAAAGTTATCGAAACAGGAGTTCCTTCCTTATGACATCGGCCGCACACAAATGGAATATTAAATTTGGTGACTTGTGAATTGGGCGAATTAACCGGATCAATATAATGAGCACCATGACAATCCCAGCAATGGGGCGCCAGAGTTATTCCATTTTCTACCGCCTGACCATGAAGGCTCTTGCCATACATCTCAGCGATATCATCATGGCAAAGACCGCAATCAACCATTTCAAGTTCTTCGTCGTGGGGAAGTTCGACACCATCAAGATCGGCATGACAATCGATACAATCGGCATCGCCATGAATGGACCCGCCAAAACGAGTTTTATCGATATGAAGAGAAATTTCCCGACCGTTTCGTTCCTTGGTCAGTTCCTCATCCTCGTGGCAATCAAGACAATCATCGACCGATTGGGCCAGAATTAATCCCGGCAAGACTAACAGCACCAGAAAAAGTAACCGCCAAATAATTGAATTTAGCCTCACCTATTCCTCATTTCCCATATCTTTTGTTGCCGGATCATCAGGATGTTCATGCTTATACATTTCAATCGGCATTTTTCCATTTATCCAGGCCGGATTCATCGGATAAATCCCCGGATTAAAAATTGTTGAATACATATGCCAAATTAAAATTGCCAGCGTCGCCAACCAGGCTTCATAATAATGAATTACCAGCATAACGTCAAGAAAACCTTTTGGAACCCAGATAATGGCCAAATTATCCAACCAGAGCATCAGTCCGGTTCCGATCATAACAACCGTCCCCCAGATCAGGGCCCAGTACTCGATCTTTTCTACATACATGAAACGGCCAAATCGCGGTTTACTATCTTTAAGGCCCAAATTATAACCAACCAATTGGATCATGTGATTAAGGTCGGTGCGATTGGGGATCATATCTTTTAGGAACTGTTTGCCTCTCGGGGTAAAAAGATATAATAAATGCCAAACGGTCGATATCATCATAATAACAGCAGCTATTCGATGCAGGATTCCGCGAAGTGGAAATCCGCCTTCCCAACCAAATAATAATTGCACCCAGTAAGCTTCAGAAAATCTTAAGGAAAAACCTGACAAGACCAGGACAATAAAAGATATCATTAATAAGTAATGCTGCCAAACCTCATTCTGAGTCATGCGCATCATCTGTGGTTTTTGTCTTACCTTTGTAATCTCTTTTCTGAGATCAATCAACCAGTGGAGAACCATTAAACCGATAGTAACAATAATTAGAAATATATAAATTTGTCTGACAAGATTGGCGATTGGGGTTTGGGAGATACCGGGATCGCTGTGAATTGGTGTCAATGCCATTTCTGCGGAGATTCCCTTATGGCAAGTTCCACAGGTATTAGGAAGATTTCCAGCATAAATCGAGGAAGTAGAATCGGTATGCGGCAGAATTCTATGCGCACCATGACAGGAGGCACAATTGGCCACTGTCATATCACCGGCTTTACTTTTTAATCCATGATAACTGTCAACCCAGGACTCCAGGCGTCTTGTTGGCGTCCCATATTTTTCGTTAAGGCGGGCTGATTCATGGCAGGGCGCGCAGGTCGCTTCTGCCACTCGCGCCGGACTTACCCGTGATTCGGGGTTGGACGGAGAAATTATACCATGCTCGCCATGGCAATCAGTACAGATCGGAACATCGGTTTCGCCGCGTTTGACCAATTTCCCATGAATACCCTCCCAAAAATCCTGCTCAATCGCTTTATGACATTTTCCGCAAGTTTTTGGGATATTAAAATGGTTAATAGCCGATTCAGAATCGCCGGGACCCAAAATTCGATGAGCTGAACCGCCGGTTGAATGACAGTCATTACAAGTAGCGGCCAAATAGACGCCACCCATTGACGCTCTGCCATGAACACTGCTTTGATAAACTTCAACTGCTTTACCGTATAATATCTCATGTCTTTCTGTTAAATCTATATCCTCATGACAATTTCCACAGGTCGAAGGCAGATTCAATGGATTTGTTTTTGAGCGTTTATCTGACGATGGCATTATATCATGTTTCCCATGACATTCAGCACAGCATGGAATATCTCCACATTGCTCAACCGATTCCCGGCCATGAGCAACGTAGGTTTCCGCTGCTTTCTCATGACATATTCCGCAATCCACCTTTTCCAATGACTCATTATGCGGAAGTTCGACTCCATCCAGATCGGCATGGCAATCAATGCAATTGAAATCCTGATGAATCGAAAGGGCTAAATTTGCATCATATCCGACTACTCTCTCGGACTCTGTTTTCTCATGACACTCCAGGCAGTCAGGATTCTCGTTGGCCGTTAACATCGGCGGCAAAAATAAAATTATCAAAGCTATCAAATAAAAGACCAAACTCATTTTAGTTTTTATTAATATCTCATTAATAATATCTTGCCTGTATATATTTTAATTTCAATTTATCAAAAATGTGAAAATCTTCACATAACATCTAATGTTTATATAAGTAAATATTCACAAAAAAGACAACAGATATTTTCAAAAAATCATTTTTCATTCTAATACTCTACTTAATTGGATTCATTTCAATTTGGCTCTTCTTGTCATTTATTAAAAATAATTCTCCTCTTGATTTCAATTCAATTAAATTATATTTTCTGGTATGCAAAAAAATATAACGTGGGAGTCGATATGAAAATTTTTCTTACAATAATAGTAATATTATTGATCATTGTTGCAATTGCGTATGCTCAATGGTCATCAATTATTAATCTTATGTTGCCGGCTGATGTTCGTCCCGGCGAAATCGAATTTGCCATTGAGAAGATTTCCAATGAAGAATTCGAAATTACGGCAAAAAATCTAACTACCAATTTTGAAAACGATTTTGGACATATTGATATATTTAGAGACAGTACTGTTCTTGCTTATGAAGGTCCGAAAACATGCCTTAGGTGTCACCAGCAAATTGATGTTGTTGATGCCGCAACCGAAGAGATAAAATCAGTCGATATGATGAGTAATCTGACCGGATCGTCGCATTACCGATTCTATACCGATAAGCATCCCAACGTTTACGGATTCAATGGCGAGTTGGCCGATAATTTTTCGATGGGAAAAATAAATCGTCCCTGCCCCAAACCGGGATCATTTGCGATGACCGCATGGGCCGCCCTGGTTGTTTTGGAAGATGGCGACACCTTATCCGAGGGTTGCGGGCAATGCCATATCGGCGGTCAGTATGCCGCTCCGCTTGGTGATATGATGCCAGCTTACCGGCCGCTCGAAATTGAAACAGACGCCATTGATTGTCTTATTTGCCATGCCGTTGCCTATGATATGAATCAAAAACAGGTTGTGATGGATAATAATGGCCGCACCCGATGGGCGCAGGATAGATCAATGAAAGCAGCGATGTCAGTCACCCGGCCAATTGCCGAAGCCTGCCTGCGGTGTCACCAGCATAATATGGGCGGCGATATTTACATAGATGATGAATTTCCCCAGTATCATCAGAGCCTGGCGAATTTGGGTCATGAACGCCCGCGTGTTCCGCATCCCGGCAGCAAAAGAGGGACGCCATTTAATCCGCGTTGGGATGTTCATGCCGCCGCTGGTATCGACTGTATTGATTGCCATACAACTGAGGGACATCTAATTGCCAAAGGGACCCATACGACAACTATGATGGCTAACGATTTACCCGATGTTGAGATTGCCTGCACAAATTGTCACGATGCTGAACCACATTCTGAAAATGAGGAGCTGGCCGATTATCTCAATAATCATACCGAATTAATCGCCTGCCAAACTTGCCATATCCCAAGCCTGCATCCCGATAATGCCACCATGCGTGATTTTGACACACCAACATACGAAGAAGATCATGGGATCTGGGTTTATTCAGATATCGTCAAAGAAACCGAGCCGGGGCGCGGAATTGTTTATCTCTGGTGGAACGGCGATGGGACATTTTTGGGAAATGCAATTGGAGATAACCCAAACAACAAAGATTTGTACAAATTTTATAACCCAACTCATATCTGGCCGGAATTTACTGATTATGACTATAGCGGCTGGTATGAGAAAGTTATGCGGCCGATTGCCAAAAATGGTCGACCATCCAAGTTATATGCTATGAAGCTGTTTAACGGTAAGCAACATATTGATCTTCAAAATATCACTCCATTTGGCGGAATGTATTTGCCATACAATTTGCCGACATATTACACCACCGGTGATCCCGACAAAGCGGCTTCCGTTGAGATGCAGCACAGCATGATGAAGAGGATGTACGGCTGGATGTTTAAGTATTATATGATGGATAGATTCATGTCTTACATGGATGCCGATCAATGGAACGGTGATGCTTACGATGACGCCAGCCAGTTGAAAAATGTCGAAGCACGCTGGATTCCGCAAGATGCTTCAATGGAAATCAGTCATGCCATTCGTCGGGAAGGCTCTTTAACCTGCAATAATTGCCATTCGGCCAATGGAGTCATTGATTTTAAATCTCTGGGTTATAGCGAAGATGAAGTAGCCGATCTACAAGAAGAAAAGCCATAATTCATATCAAAATAAAAACCGCCGGGTTATTAACTCGGCGGTTATATATCAGTTATGACAAAAACTACTTTTTTACTGCCTCAATATTCAACTGAATCTTAACCTCGTTACCAACAGCCAAACCGCCCTCATCAAGGGTTTTATTCCACGTAATCTCAAAATCTTTACGATTCAATTTTGTACTACCCTCAAAACCTAATCTTTGTTTGCCCATTGGTCCTATGATTTTACCGATAAATTCAAACGGTATTGATATTTCTTTTGAAACACCATGCATCGTGAATGTGCCAAACAAAACAAATGATTCCTCGGATTTCTCAATTTTGCTGCTTTTGAATGTTATCTCAGGGAATTTTTCAACATTGAAGAAATCAGCAGCTCGAAGATGATTATCGCGGCCTTCATTATTGGTGTTTATACTGGCCGATTTTATTTCGATTTCAATCGAAGATTTGGTCAGATCTTCCTCATCAAATAACAATTTCCCTGAAAAATCGTTAAAATTTCCGGTTACATTTGAAATCATCAAATGACGGACAGAAAATCCAATCGAAGAATGAACAACATCAATCTCGTATTCATCGGAGGCAAAGGCGGCTGAAACAGCAAAAAGCCCGATAATCATTGCAATTAAAATTGGTTTCCTACTCATAGCTAATCTCCCTTTCGGATTAAGCGCTTATAATTTAAATAATTTTATTATTACCAATTATCAATCAAAACAGTCGATAATTGAAATTTGTTCCCATAAAAATACTATTTTTTACCACAACAAATCTGTTGTCACAATGGAAGCGGGGGATTAAATTAATCCCATAAATAATAAAATGAGGTTTTATTGGACAATTCATCAAAAAATATAAAATTCGGCTTTATTGTTTTTGTGGCCCTCGTAATTTTCTGTATTGCTCAGCTGACATGGTGGGTAGTTTTCCAGATTGACAGAAGCTCAAAGCACTTTGAATATCAGTTGAAAACCAGAGAACAAAAATTGGATTTGGTGGCAAAAATAGCCAACAGTGAATTCTCTCGGATCGTCCATCAGGTTAATTATTTTAAGGCAACACATGCCGATCCTGTTTCTCTAAACAAGTATCTTGAATTAATTCTGGAGGAGCAGGCGGTCGCCGGATATTCATTTAAAATAAGCGAGGATAACAAAATTATTGCCGGAGAATCGAATTTCACATTTCATACGCCAATTGGAGATAGAATTGCCATATTTTTTAGCAAGCAGTATGTTATAGATTTATTTGGTGAAAATGCGGCTGATTTTGAAATTGATTTTTCCGGTTGGAAAAGTGGCGAGAATAAGGTCTGGGTCGATAGAAATAGAATATCAATTGCCCCCGAAACGACTGAACGACTCAAGAGCAATTCAGACCGAGTCGTCAAAATGTTTGTATCAGAGGGATCAATTTTCTTTATTATTATGATATTGGGGGCCTATTTAATTTACAGAGCCTTGAAGAAATCGGAAGAACTTAAAACAAACCAGACTAATTTTATGAATGCGGTAACTCATGAGCTAAAAACCCCATTGACTTCTATCAGACTTTATTTGGAAACTCTTCAAAATGCTGATATTAACAAATCCAAAATAGGCAGCATATATTCTAATATGATTGGAGATTGTGATAGACTTGATGGCATGGTCAATAATGTTCTTGAGGCGAGTCGGCTTGATTCCAGCGAATTCAGAATAGAATTATCTTTTTCCAATCTTTCAGATGATATCAATAACTACTTGGACAACTTCGACAATTATATCAGACAACAAAACGGCAGAATTATTCGAGACATCAAGACTGGCATATATATCATGTCTAATTTCTCCGAACTAAACCGGGTAATTGGGTTGCTGGTTGAAAACGGCCTGAAATATTCCCCGCCTGACCGCAGAATCATCAATCTGAAATTGGAAAATATAAAAAATAATGCCAGATTAACAATTTCCGACAATGGTTTTGGCATTGAAAACGATGAGATCGATAATATTTTCAAAAGGTTCTACCGTATTAACAATAACGATACAAGAGTAATTAAAGGAACCGGGCTGGGACTTTTTATTGCCGAACAGATAATTAAAGCTCATCATGGAACAATAAAGGCGCAGTCAGCCGGGATAGATAAAGGGACTTCTTTTATAATTGAACTCCCGATGGTGACAAAATGAAAAAAAGAATTCTGGTTGTTGAGGACGAAGAGCATATCGCCGACGGATTACAGATTAATCTTGAGGCAGCAGGTTATATGGTTGCAGTCGCACCAGATGGCAATATCGCGTTAGAAATGTGGCGTAAAGGTGCCTTTGATTTAATAATTCTTGATGTGATGTTACCCGGCAAAAACGGACTTGAAGTATGTCAAATTATCAGAAAAGAATCTGGTTGGGTCCCGATACTTTTCCTGACCGCCCGAGATCGAGGAGATGATCGGGTCGCCGGGTTTGAGGCTGGCGGCGATGATTATATCACCAAACCGTTTAACTTAAAAGAGTTACTTTTAAGAATAGCGGCGATGTTCAGAAGACAGGTTTGGTATGGTACTATCTCAACGACATCACAACAATATAAGTTTGGACCTAATTGGGTAGACTTTGATTCATACCGCGCTAAAGGAATTGCTGGTGAGTTTGATTTGTCGCAAAAAGAATGTATGATTATGAAACTCTTTTCCGAACATATCAATGAAGTCGTCGACCGGGATATGATTCTCGATGTTGTTTGGGGATATGATGCCTATCCGACCAGCCGCACCGTTGATAACTTTATTGTCAAACTTCGGAAAATATTCGAACCTGATCCGTCAAAACCGAAATATATTCATACCATTCGCAGCGTCGGATATAAGTTTACACCTGACGAATAACCCGAAACAAAATTAACCCTGCTTAAATACAACCGCCTTACCGTTGCGTCCATCAAAATATATATGCAGCGGCTGTGGCAGATGAACATACCTGATATTCTTCGTTTCTTTCACTGCAGATATTGAATTTAGCCAATCCCAATCGATAAAGTTATTTTGATCGGTTTTATTAACAGTCATATATCCAATTTGAAATGTAATCAGGTTTTGGAAAAAATGAGTTCCGAATGACGGGTCAACCACAAAATCACCATAAGCCGCCTCAACAATCACCTGCGCCGAAGAAATCTGCCGCCATTGGGTCGGAATACCGAGCCAGCGATCAGTAGTTCCCCAGCGACCCGGACCGATTAGCATATAGGGAATATCTTCTTCCTTAAAAAATTCATTAAACTGGCCGACCTCTTCGGCAATCTCTACAGTATTCGATCGATCAAAATTGTCGGTTCGAATATAAACGATATCTTTAATATTTGTCATCCTGCCATTGCTTAATGCTTGGTCTGATTTACAAAGAATATTGTCGTAATCACCGTCAAACAACGATATATCTTCCAGCGTTGTTTCAACTGCCATCGGGCGAATTTGAAGAAACTGAAATTCATTACTTCTGCCCGGATCGGAATTAAGTTCAGCCGCAAATTCCATTTCCACCGGAACATTCATGGCACTGCTGCCAAGCTGCAATAAAAAATTAATTATTTCATCAAGCGGAAATATTTTCGATTTTAAAATAGGCTCGAAAGTTATAATACGGGCGCCCTTGCGGCCAACACCGGAATAGATCCGATCGTTATCTGCCGAATAGGTCGAGCCGATATATTTCAGCACATCATGATCCTCGGCCTCAGTCATATGCAATTTAATTTGTCCGGCCTCTCCCCCCGGTTCCGGGAAGACATCGGGATTACGCATATCAACTGCGAAAAATTCATGCTGTGACTTTTTCAAATAATCCTTTGTGGTAGAAAACTGAGGTAAAGTCTGTGGATTAGAAGGCGAAAAGAATAAGCAATTATCGCCCTCCACAACTGTCCGCCCTAATCCGAGGGCGACATAAGCTATCCCCTCTTCCGGTTTGATTCGTCCCACCGAATAAAAATTATATGACCGTGCAATACCGGAAATAACCGGATAAAAAAAGCCGTTATGATTTTGACCGACTAATTTTTGCAGGACAATCGCCATTTTTTCTTCCTCAGTTCGATTGCCGGTTGCTTCAATATAATTTTTGGAATTCCTTAAGAACACTGAGGCGTAAATGTACTTGATTGCCGCCTCAAGCCGCTCCAGCCGCCCTTCAAATGATGATGCATTATTCGGAAGGAAATGAGTATCAAAAATTCCTGCAAACGGCTGATAATGCGAATCCTCAAGAAGCGATGATGATCTGACCGCCAGAGGATATTCGGTCACAGCCAGAAATGCTTTCAGATCCTCAATGAGATCATGCGGCAAACTCGCTTTTATAAATTTTTTGGCAATTTCTTCGTCAGTCCGGTCACCAAGAGCAAAGTTGGTTAGATTATTGTCCTCCATAAACATATCAAAACCGGAAGTTCCAATAACGGCCGATGGAGGCACCGTTATATTTACTCCATCAAAAGCATTGTGAATATGATATCGATTAAGAAGAGAATTTACAAAAGCAAGCCCGCGGCCCTTCCCACCGAGAGAACCTTCGCCAATTCTGACAAATTCGGCCTGGCTGTCAAAAGTATCCCGTGAAAAATCGGTAACAACACCCATCTGTTTTTCATGTCGAAAATCACGGAAAGTGCTTAATAAAAAAGTCCGTAATTCGTCATTGTCGCTAAACTCAGCCACTTTTCTGGGGCGCAGTCGTCGGGCCAGATCAAATTCGGTTCGAGCCAATAACCAGTTAGAGTAATGATTGTTGTTAGCATGATAAACCAGCGATTTGGGATCAACTTCGGCCAGGCATTTTTCCATTGTACGGAAATTATTCGCGCGGGCAAGTTCGGTCCCATCAGGCAGCCGGAAAACAAAATCACCGAATCCGAAATTCTGTTTTACAAAAGCGCTCAATTCATTTAATAATGTCGGCGATCTTTTATTCAAAAAGCAGGCATTGCAGGCTGCTGCCAATTTGGCGTTGCCGCTGTCTGAAGATTGCAAAAGAACCGGAAGATCCACGATCTCTTTTTTTAATTCCTTAACCAGCTTAATCCCTGCTGTTTCATCATCCTGCCCATCCCTTGAAAATTTGATATCCGATATTAGACCAAGCAGATATTTTTTAAACTTACTAAAAAGCTCCAGAGCCTCTTCATAACTATCGGCCAAAAGAATCTTTGGGCGGGCCCGCATTCTGAGAAGCCGATTGGCAAGATTAATACTTTCCGACATCAAATCGGCTGTCTGACGCATAATTTCGGTGTATATCAACGGCAAATAAGACGAATAAAATCGAACCGAATCCTCGACCAGAATAATCACCCTGACACCAACCAGTGCGGTGTCGGCTTCAGCATTCATTTTGTCTTCAATATATTTGATGATTGCCAAAAATATTTTTGATTCGCCACTCCAGATAAATGCTTTATCAAAACCAAGATACCCGCCCTTTTCTCTCATGATCTCCAATTCCCGCGTATGAAACGCCAGAAGGATAATCGGGATATTTGGACAGAGCAGTTTCGCCTTGCGACTGAAGGCAACCGAATCAATATCAACCAGGGAACGGAAAATAATTATCAGATCGAATTTGGTATCTTTTAAAGCCTCAAGCGCCTCTTCACCTGACCCGACTCTTCTGATGGCAGGAGCATTGGACAGATTAAACTCGGCATATTCTGATAAGACCATATAGGCCAGTTGGCCATCCTCGCGCAGGATATACATATCATACAGACTTGAGACAAGGAGAATTTCCCTGACTTTATACGGCATCAACGAATCAAACCGCGCCGACCCTTTTTCAAAATCTTTTAAATCAATCTCAGGTTTCATATAACATATCTACGTATCAGTTAATTTATTTATAATTAGAAAATATTCGCTGTAAGACGCAAAGTCAATTTAATAAAAAACAAGGAGAATGGAGAGATGAAGTTAATGGCGTCAGGTCACACCTGCCTGCTATATCCAAATGCTGATATAATTACTAACATAAGGATGTCACCAGGGCAGTCCGCAAAGATCAATCTCACCATCGGACCATAACTTCCCCCCGCACTCAACCACCATTGTTAGGCCCTTACAATTACGAATTCCATCGGCTTGGTCAAACAGGGTTGGGCCAATCACGGTTTTATATCCTACACTCATATAGAGTTTTTCTAATTCTTTCCTGCAGGTAAGCAATCCGAATGGTAGTATGAGTTCATTTGTAAGATAAGATATGGCTTCTTTCATAAGTGCACTTCCAAAACCGTTACCACGATACTCAGACGCAGTTACCAGGTAACACACGCCTCCTATTCTAAGCGGAGCCCTATTTACTTTAATTGTCCGCTGAAGAATAGCGACTTGAGCCACAAATATTCCATCAAGAAAACCTAATATGTACAATTCCGGATTGTCATAAACCAGAGAATCGTTGCCGAATTCTCTATTATTTACCTTCTGGATTTGATTATTGATTTCCTGAGAGAGTTCGCCAATAGCCTTAATTTCAATTTCCAGTTTTTTCATCTCTAATTTCATTTATCTTCAAAATTGCTTTTACCACTTCGGCTGCGGTCACTACCTCAGAGACAATCACGTCTGAGACACCTGCCTCAGATAATCGTTCAACATCCAACAAATATCTTGTCCGCACAAGAATATGTAAATTTGCACTGACATCTCTGGCCGCTTTGACCGCTTGTTCGATTGCGCTTTGATCGTTGACAACAACCACAAATGTTTTGGCCCGTGAAGCACCCAGATAACCGAGCACTTCAGGGCTGGTGATATCACCATAAAATATCGGTTCGCCCCTCTTAAGGCCCAGACGAACATTTTCGGGATTTATATCAACGATTACATGGGGAATATTGAAGTCCTTTAAAGCTTTTGCCAAATCATGTCCCGCAAGCCCATATCCTCCGATTATTACATGATCCTTCATCTTTGAAGAACTTTCAGATGCTTCTTCAGCATTGGAAATATCCATTAGACGACTGAAAAACCTAAACTTTCCCACTCCAGCCGCCAGAGCTGGCGCCAGCGATAGAGCAAACGGCGTGAGAAGCATCGAAAAAACTGCCGCAGCCATCAGATTATTGGCGTACGTCGGTTCAATCAGTTGATATGCAGTGGCCACACCCAGCATAACGAATGAAAATTCTCCGATTTGAGCGAGAGCTGTACCGGCCATGGCGCTCACTCGAACCGGCATCCGCATTGACAGTCCGGTCACAAAAACAATCATAAATTTCCCTATCATTATTCCCGTAAGTAAAATAACAATGCTGACAATATTCGGGATGATAGCAGCCAAATCCAATAACATCCCAACTGAAACAAAAAATATTGAAATGAACACTTCTCTAAATGAAAATATATCTGCCATTGCTTGATGCCGATAGCCACTTCCACCTACCAGTAACCCGGCCAAAAAAGCACCCAGCGCCAGAGAGATTCCGGCATTGGCTGACACCCAGGCGGTCCCGATACAGATTAGCAAAACGGTCATAATAAACAAATGCCGCTGACGTGTTCGCGCAACCATGTCCAACAATTTTGGGACTAACAGACGGGCGGCAAAAAGTATGACGCCAATGATCAAAACCGATCGAACCAAAATTGAAATAATACCTGTCGATACTTCCCCTGAATCGCCCAGGAACGGAATTATCATAATCATTGGAACGACACATAAATCCTGGAAAATGAGAATACCCATTGTAAAGCGCCCGTGCGGCGCGTCGATCTCACCGCGTTGATCCAATCCTTTGAGAACAATCGCCGTGCTTGATACAGCCACAATAAATCCGGTCAAAAGTGATGCTTCCCAGCTCAAATCAAATGATTGTGCGATTAAAAATGTAATAATTATGGTAAGTCCAACCTGGATGAATCCTCCTATAAGAACCGGTCTCCATAGGCGGCGAAGTCGGGTAAGCGGGAGTTCCAAACCGATTCCAAATAGAAGAAGGGCAACGCCTATCTCGGCGAGAACATGCACTTGGTGCATGTCATTCACCAATCCCAGTCCTTTGGGGCCAGCCATCATACCGGCCAGAATAAATCCGGCAATGGTGGGGATTTTGAGACGATGGAAGATTGCGACAATCCCCACTCCAAGCCCCATTATTATAACCAGATCTTTTAGATAATCTAACTCATTCATAGCGCACTATTTCACCATTATTATTACAATAATTGTACTGTTGGTTTTGCCCGCCAAAATTATTGTGATCCGCCAACAATAAATTCTATATCCATTCTCCAAAGATATTAAACCATCGTAATTTTACAATAAAAAAGGCGGGAATAAAAATCCCGCCTTGATCTATATTGTCGAAACCACAGGGGATTTCGATCGACAAATAATCAGCTAATTAAACAACACCCTGATCAAGCATAGAATCGGCGATCTTAAGGAAACCACCAATGTTGGCACCCATCACGTTATTGCCAGGATCACCATACGCTTCAGCAGTGTTCTTGCAGGTCTCATGAATCGCAATCATGATATTATGCAGTTTTGTATCAACTTCCTCACGGGTCCAGTTCAAACGCATACTGTTCTGTGACATTTCCAAACCGGAAACAGCCACACCACCAGCATTGGCAGCTTTACCAGGACCATAATGGATCTTAGTGGCAACAAACTTGTTGACAGCATCAGGAGTGCTCGGCATGTTGGCACCCTCAGCAACGCAAAAACAGCCGTTCTTGAGAAGAGCAGCAGCGTCATCACCATTAAGTTCATTCTGAGTTGCGCATGGGAGAGCTACATCAACCGGAACGTTCCAAACGCCAGTACCTTCAAAATATTTGGCTGATGAGAACTTATCAGCATACTCTTTGATCCGGCCACGCTTGACATTCTTCAGTTCAAATACATAAGCAAGCTTATCAGCTGAGATACCATCTTCATCAACAATATAACCAGCTGAATCTGATAAAGTAACAACCTTACCACCAAGCTCGTTGACCTTTTCAGTCGCATACTGAGCAACATTACCGGAACCGGAAACAGACACTTTCAAACCGTCAAATGCTTTGCCTTTTGTCTTGAGCATTTCTTCGGCGAAGTAAACAGTACCATAACCGGTAGCTTCCGGACGAATCAAACTTCCGCCCCAATTTAAACCTTTACCAGTCAGGACGCCTTCAAAGGCGTTACGAACGCGTTTGTATTGACCAAACAGATAACCAATCTCACGACCACCAACGCCGATATCGCCTGCCGGAACGTCTGTGTTCGGGCCAATATGACGGCACAGTTCGGTCATGAAGCTTTGGCAGAAGCGCATCACTTCAAAGTCTGATTTACCTTTAGGATCAAAATCGGATCCACCTTTGCCACCACCCATTGGGAGCGTAGTCAAACTGTTTTTGAAAACCTGTTCAAATCCCAGGAATTTCAGGATACCCTGATTAACACTGGGATGAAAACGCAGACCGCCTTTGTACGGGCCAATGGCGCTATTAAACTCCACACGGAATCCACGATTAACCTGGACCTTGCCGGCATCGTCGATCCATGGGACACGGAAAACAATCATCCGCTCCGGCTCAACGATACGATCTAAAACTTTAGCCTCGGCATATTCTGGATGTTTGTCAATGACTGGTGACAGTGATTCCAAGACCTCATCGACGGCCTGGAGGAATTCGTCCTCACCTCGGTTTTTAGCCTTAACAGTGGCCAATACTGATTCAAGATACTGGTTCATTTTATTCTCCTACAAACCTCTAGTGTTAAAAGCTTGTTATTATTTTCACAAAGCCAATCGAATATAATAGCCTATACAGGAATGTCAACAGATTTTTCCCGAAAGAGCCTCAAAAACTTGGGAAAAATAAACTAAATATGTAATTTTAACAGGTTCTAAGAAACATACATTGTAAATAGCTTAATTTTGTAAGAAATTGGAGAAGACTCTGCTAGTTTTTGGATTTTATATTAAACAAAGAAAAACAAAATGAGGTTTCAAATGCGTCTTTTATCACTAATCTTAATTGCGATACTGTTAATTGCTTCGTCAATTTCGGCTCAACCGGATAGCACTAATAATCTTGCTCATTATTATAATCAGGGAGCACAGGCATATCAATCTGGCGATTTTATAACTTTTAGAAATAGCTATCTTGAAGCTAATAAAATCAGACCCACCAATCCAGTGATAATCTATAATCTTGCCTGTGGTTATGCTTTGACGGGGGAATCTCATGCGGCGCTTGATTTATTGGAAAAGTTATCGGACAAAGGAATTGATTTTGGAGTTGAGCAGGATACCGATTTCGATTCTATTAAAAATAGCGAAAGATTCAATTTAATCGTCAATAAATTAAATAAGATTCGCAAAACTATCAATAATAGTGAAATATCATTTACCGTGAAAGAAAAGGATTTAATTCCTGAAGGAATTGCATACGATCCGGTAAACAAGCGAATATTTCTTAGCAGCATTTATAAAAGAAAAATCATCAGTATCGACGAAAATGGCAATTTCAGTGATTTCACCGATGAAAAACAGGATGGTCTTTATGCAACTCTCGGAATGGAGGTTGATCCGGTCAGAAAGAATCTCTGGATCTGCAGCTCCGGCGAGTCAAACATGAAAGATTATGTATCTTCTGATTCCGGAAAAGCGACTATTCATAAATATGACCTTTCCGGGGAATTACAAAATATTTATCATTCGCCAAAAAACGAAAATCATGAGTTTAACGATTTAACAATTAGCTCATTAGGCGATATTTATCTTACCGACAGTCGAACAGGGCAGATATTTTATATTCATCATGTTCGAGACAGCCTTGAATTGCTTTTTGATGAAGGAATCTTTTTCGGCTCCAATGGTATTACTCTTTCGTCCGATGAAAAAACTTTATTTGTTGCAGCCTATTCTGAAGGTATTTATACTATCAATTTAGCTGATAATAGCTATAAATTAATTTCATCGCCGGACAATTGTACTATATATGGCATTGACGGGCTTTATTTCCACAATAACAGCCTTATTGCCGTTCAAAATGGTTTACGACCGCACCGAATTGCGCGATATGCTCTCAATGAAAATTTTAGCAAAATCACAAAATGCGAAATAATTGAAATGAATAATAATCTCTTTCAAGAACCTACCACCGGCGTTGTTGTGGAAGATAAATTCTATTATATCGCCAACAGTCAACTAAGGTCATTTGATCAGGATGGAAATATTTTTCCAATGGATCAGCTAAAAGATGTTACTATTTTGGAAACCAAACTATAAGACGACTTCAAACCAAATATTATTTTCCAATCTAATTGGCTTCCAATCCATAATAGTAAGTCAATAAAAAAGCCGGGTGAGATTTGAATCACCCGGCTTATTAGATACTGCGAAAAAATTAGAAGTTAATTTTTCCGGTAAAATACTGATTGTTATCGAAGTACTCGGTCTGGTTCCAGGAATACTCGAAAGTAACTTCGGTATCTCCAAAACTAAATACTGCACCGGCTCCGAAGGTCAACCCGTAAAGATAATCGACCTGACTATCGTCAAGAGTATATCCGCCTCTGATAAAATATTTTTCATCATAAGCATATTCAAAGGCACCACGGAACAGGTCTTTGGAAAAGTTGTTCGCTTGGAATGTTCCAAAAACCGTAGCACGATGCATATCCTCTTTGTAAGCATCCCAGGCCATCGACAACTGGGCCCACGCCGGCAACTCAAAACTGGCCGATTTGGCCGTAAAGGTTTTCTCCGGCGAGGTTTGAGGATAAGTACCAGGGGCCTGGGCAGAATAATCAAGACCTTCGCCGCTAAATGACATTGAAGGTCCAAGATTCTTAATTATCATACCAAGCCTGAGGTTATTCCATTTGGTATCATAATTAACACCAAAATCAATAGCCATTCCTTTGGCAGAAACCAGGTCGATTTGCTCATTTATAAATTTACCGGTTAAACCAAAAGTAACCCTATCGGTCAAAACACGCGAATATGTCAACCCGATTTCGGAAGATGATGGACTATATATCTCACCAGTACCTTCCGGGGTTGAAGCATTCCATGTCGTTTTAACAATATCCCCAACAGAAAGAATCTTAGCCGAAAAACCGATCGAACCAAAATCCTCAATCGCCGTGGTTATTGCAAAATAGTTGAGATCCATATCGGCGAAATAATTAAGGTGCGAAAACATAACTTCCGTCCCCTCAATCATCGCCACACCGGCAGGATTATAAAATATCGCCTCAGTGCCATACACATCGGCACCAATCGCCCCGGCCATGGCGGTTCCTCTGGAACCGACAGGTATCCGGAGATATTGCGCACCGGCTGTCCCTAAACGTCTATCTGATCCAGCCATACTTACTGATGCGAGGGCCAGGATCGAGATAACGCATATTATTACTAACTTTCTATACATCACTATCACTCCTCCCACATTAGTAAGTGTTTAATTGTTCTACTTCTTGAATAATTGCGAACTTGCCGTATTTGGTGCCACTATCTGATTCAACATACCAGATATAAACACCGGAAGCAACCGGCAGTCCTTGATCAGTCAGAAGATTCCAATCCATCCAGCTATTACCCAGAGAAAGCTTATCGCTATGATCCAGCTTCCTAACCATATCACCTGCGACATTAAATATTCTCATGGTGTACTGTTCTGGAAGTCCCAGGAAACGAACCTTGCGATCAAATTGATCGACTTCCTCATTGTAATAAGCATAATACGGATTGGGGACAACTCTGATATCATCAATTGCTGCTTCAGCCAAAGCGGCATTATCAACTGTTGCCGCCGTAGTGGAGAAGGAAAAGACATCATTGGCATCTGATGGATTCGCCCACACCCATTCTAATACGTCGCCACTATCAATTATATTTGTTCCGCGCTGACGGAACCAACCGGCATAAACAAAATCAAAAGTTCCGCCATCATAGAAGTCTTCAGTTGTATAATCAATAGCGCCAGTACCTGCATCACTGGGATCATCTCCATCATAATCCGAACGCATTATGAAGAAATATTCGCGTCCGCCAAGAGCTGTTGCATCTGGATCCCAAGTGCCATTTTGATTGGCTTCGCCCACATTTTCGACAAAACAGACATTAACCTGTCGAGGATTGTTGGCATCTGTCATATCGTAGACTTCAACCGGCATTTGAAAATATCCCTGATAGCCATAATTTGGCGTTCCGCCTCTCAGATAATTATATCCTCTTTGACCTCTGGTAGTATTAGGGTCGGCCAATGGAACTTCATCGACCCACACAATATCTGCAGTAAAGAATGAATCCGGTGTGGCCACAGGATCAAGATAACCACCCCAGAATTCAATTCCATAATCGGCAGAGTTGCCAAAGAAAGTGCCACCCCAGTCTACCCAGGATATCGCGCGCCCTTCAAAGGCAGGATTATTATCTATATAAGTGAGAGTTTGTAGTTCCGGCGAATGCGCGCCATTTACAACTACTTTAATTCCGTCAACCACGTTGTAATTACCGTCACCCGATTTGTTCCATTGTTTCTCAAGAAGTTTAGTGTCAGGAGTGGTGGTAACATCAAAGAGTTCCCAGTATTGGAAAATATCAACCAAGGCCCCATCCTGAAAAAGGTCAGTCGTATCACGGTATGTTAATGTAGTTTCAGGAGGAGTAACCGTAACGTCAATTGTGGTATCAGGATAAATATTAGTGAATCTAACTTCATAATCATGTCCCGTGACATACATTGGATCAACTTCTTCAACAGTAACATAATCTGTTGTTGGTGGCAGAAGATCAGAAATTCTGGAATAGATTGCGTCTTCGTCATCTACAGCCGCAGTAGCCCAATCGCTGCCGGGAAGATCATCCATCGGGACAAT
>JAQBFG010000207.1:0-2735 GCA_032123495.1 Candidatus Zixiibacteriota bacterium
CACATGAAGGGTATGCCGTTATATTAGAAGAACTTGACGAATTATGGATTGCGATTAAAGGTAATATGGCCGAACCCGCATAAAGGGAAGAATCCATACAGGTGGCGGCAATGGCCCTGCGGTTTTTGGTTGATATCTGCAAGTCTGATTTAGATCAGTAATGACAGCGAGAACGTTGCAATGAACGATTTCCAAAACTTCATATTAACAGGCCTTTTGATGGTAGGGCTATTTTTATTCATCTATTTTACGAGGTAGCTAATGTCGAAAAAAAGAATGGTTACGATTGGGGATTTGCATTGTGGTCACAGGGTAGGTTTAACGCCTACAGCGTGGCATAGATCAAGGCCAGGAAATAAATACGACAGCATACAGAAAGAAATATGGGATTGGTATAAGGCAGAAATCGACAGACTGAAACCTATCGATATTTTGGTTGTTAATGGTGACGCAATAGATGGGAAGGGGAAACGGTCCGGTTCGTCTGAATTAATTACGGCAGATATGAACGAGCAGGTCGAAATGGCGGCTAATTGTATTTGGACTGTTGAGGCTGAACAGATTGTTATGACATACGGTACGCCATATCACACAGGTATTGACACGGACCATGAAAAGCAATTAGCAGATATGGTAAAAGCAACAAAGATAGGCGGGCAAGAGTGGATTGATGTAAATGGAACAATATTTGATTTTAAGCATAAAATAGGTGGCACAACAGTTCCCTATGGAAAGGGTACTCCAATAGCAAAAGACAGGTTATGGAATCTTTTATGGACCGAATTTGAAGAACAGCCCAAAGCCCAAATTTTCATTAGAAGTCACGTTCATTATTTCTTTTATGCTGGTGAGGCTCATTGGTTGGGCATGACGCTACCGTCCTTACAGGGGCAGGGCAGTAAATTTGGTTCAAGGCAATGTGTCGGTCATGTTGATTGTGGTATCGTGTGGTTTGATATTGAAGATGATGGATCTTTTACATGGGATTATTCATTATGCCGAGCTTCTACCCAAAAAGCAAAACCTTTAAAACTGTAATACCGGAAAGAGAGTTTCATCCTGAAAAGTGGTGTCCACAATGTAGGCAATATCTGCGTTATGGAATGTTTGCGAATAATAGGACAACAGCAGATGGAAAACAAAAACAATGTCGGGAGTGTCAGGCAGCAACCAAGAGATTTAAGGGGGCATTATGATAATCACGATAAAGACGCATGACGAAAAAGAAGCAATCCGTATGCTCCACGCTACTGAGTGGGTTCTTGTCGCATTGGGGTTGGATGAATTCCTGCGTGGCAAAATCAAGAACGGGCGAGTAGAGTTTGAAGAAGTGCGTAATTTTCTGCGAGACAAAATGGAAGATTATGGTTTAGGTTTTGATGAGATAGAATGATAACATATATATATAAATCCGAAATAACTTTGAGTATGTATATGTGTAAATAATTAGCAACGTAATGGTAGGGACTTTGTTGGAAAGGAAAAAACAATGAAAGATGATTTAGAGGGACGTGTAAGACAATTTAGGGCCATGAGTTTGCCAGGTCAACCAATGATGATGCACATGGGGACGAGTTATTTGATAAATGATTTGTGGAGTAAAATTGAGGAATTAAAAACACTTTGCTCCGAAATGGAAGCGGTTGAAATTATTAAAACAAAAAAGGCGATCGAACTTATTGAAGAATACGGCTGGATTGATGGTGGACACCATAAACAGTGGGTATTAGATCAGATTATCAGGGTTTTAGTGAAAGACTATGATGAGTGGAAGCGTGGTTTTTGCGATGGCGAAGATGGACAAGAAACCTACGAATGGGATGAAGGAATAGCCCCGTAATGACAGCGAGAACGTAACTATGGAAACCGATAAAATAAAACGATTAGACAAACTATTTACCGCCGCCTTTGGCCCGAACGATAAAGCCATGCAGGATTGGGAATCAATTAAGTCTGAGTTGTACAATCTGAGAAAGTTAAAGCAAAATATAAGTACTATTTTGGTGGGGAAATATCGCATTGGTGGGGAAATATCGCATGGGTAAAAAAACACCTTACACGCCAAATTATAAAATAAAGTCAGCGTTAAGAATCCTATGGTTAAGGTCAAGAGAGCGTGCTAATAGATTAAAGCATGATGGTTACTGTTGCCAAAAGTGTGGTAGAAAGCAATCGAAGGCTAAGGGTAAAGAACTAAAAGTAGAGGTGCATCATAGGGATGGTATTAGTAATTGGGAAAAGATTTTTAGTGTTATACGAGAATGCCTTTTAACGGATAAAGATAAACTTGAAACTCTTTGTGTTGATTGCCATAAAGGTGAAACGAATGGAAAATAGGTTTAAAGATTGGGAAATGCCAGAAATCATTGATGGTGTTCCGACTAAATATAATTGGGTTGTGCAAAATGTTGATGGGCTTGTGTTGGGTAAATTTTCAGATGTGGGTGCTTTTACATACATAAACGCTAAATACGGTGTTAATGTTGGGGAATATGCACAAATAGGTTCCCATTGTTCCATCTATTCTGTGTCTACAATAGATGATAAGTGCGGTCCTGTTTACATAGGTAATGGAGCAAAAATAGGTAGCCATAGTGTAATCATGCCGGGTGTTGTAATAGGTGATGGTGCGGTAGTAGGGGCAATGAGTTTTGTGAATAAAAACATTCCGGCACACACAAAGGCTTTTGGTTGCCCGGTAAGTATTATAGGAGGCACATGAAAAAGATATCAAA
>JAQBFG010000208.1:0-29070 GCA_032123495.1 Candidatus Zixiibacteriota bacterium
GATCTTGGCGATTCCGCCTTTTTTTTATTTTTTTCATATCGACAAAACCCCATCGCTCCGCTTGGGTTCTGCCCTACAATTTATCACATTTCCGTCAGGAAGGTGTTCCTGACGGCACAAAGTAGCCAAAATCATTAAAAGGTCAAAATATTTCAAAAAGTGAGACACCAAAAGCGCTTGATTTTGTATTATTATTGTGTTTATTATGCCGACGAACATTGTTCGTTGTAAAATTCGATATATATTATCGGATACCGATTTGGAGAACAATGGGGCAGTAGCTCAGTTGGGAGAGCACCACGTTCGCAACGTGGGGGTCGGCGGTTCGAGACCGCTCTGCTCCATTAAAGATAGAATAGGTGTGCTAGATGGGGGATTAGCGGGCCCCTGTAACCCGGAATCCGCTATACCGGGGTCGAATTCCCACCTGAGGACCTACCCGCTTTTTGCGCGGAAAAAGCAAGCGGCGTTGATGATTGGGTCCTGTACAATTTTAGCGCGCTGAACCCCGCCAGGACCGGAAGGTAGCAACGGCAGGCGTTAGTTGGAATGTGTTGCGGGAGTGCCTGAACGGAGCTGGCTACTTTGGAAGACTTGGAGCGGAAGTACGAAGGTGGGTGTGCACCATAAAATTAAAGTGAATATTTAAAAAAATGTCTTATAAGGTATTAGCCAGAAAATATCGGCCGCAGCAGCTTAGCGATGTTATAGCCCAGGAGCATATTACCCGCACTTTAGCCAACGCGCTGAAAACGGGGCGGTTATCATCCGGTTATCTTTTTACCGGCCCGCGCGGGACGGGTAAAACAACGACCGCCCGGATTCTGGCCAAAGCGATCAACTGCACCGAAGGTGAACCGGCAATACCATGTGATAAATGTATTACCTGCAAGGAAATTATCTCGGGGGTATCACTGGATGTTCTCGAAATCGATGCCGCCTCCAATACCGGTGTTGATGATATGCGGACACTTCGCGAAAATGTCCGCTATATGCCGACCTCCGGTCAGAAACGAATCTATATTATCGATGAGGTGCATCGTTTGTCAGGGTCAGCTTTTGATGCCCTGCTCAAAACGCTTGAGGAACCACCGGAGCATGTTGTTTTTATGCTGGCGACAACCGAGCCGAATAAGGTTCCGGAGACGATCCGTTCGCGGACTCAGCGGTATGATTTCCATCGGGTCAGCGTTTCTCAGCTTAAAGATCATATTAAAAAAATTGCCACATCCGAGGGAATTGAAGTTGACGATGAGGCGCTCTATCTTCTGGCCCGCAAAGCGGACGGTTCGGTGCGCGATTCGTTATCGCTTCTGGATCAGCTATTTGCTTTCGCTGATAAAAATATAACTGCCGCCGAAGTCAACGATGCGCTCGGTCTAATCGACAGCCAGTTTTATTTTGAATATGTCAGGGCGATTGCCGCCAAAGACAGAGCCGAGGCTTTGGAACTGGTAAATAATTTAATGGATACCGGGGTCGAGATTCCTGAATTCTGCTCAGGACTGGTCGGGCATTTTCGAAATTTATTGATTTTACTAAATGCCAAACAACCGGAAAAGCTGGTAGAGCTATCCGAATCGGAGTTTGAGAATTTCCAAAAGCAGAAAGATTTTTTCCCGACCGGTGATTTATTAAGAATGATAAAAATTGTTACCGATTTGACTTTTGAAATGAAAAGCGGGATCGATCCCCGATTGTTACTTGAGACCACTTCGCTGAAACTGGCCAGTATGGAATCAACGGTGCTGTTCGAAGATATTCTGGCGCATCTGTCCGGAACCGCCACCGGCGGCTTTTCTGAAGAGACAGCCGGATCATCCGGCAGTGATTTGTTCAATGGGACGGCGGACTCCAAACAAGAGGTGTCATCTCACACTTTTTCTCCATCGAAACCGGATCCGACACCTCAACCGAAACCTGAACTGAAACCGTTTGTACCATCAGATTCCGGACGACCGGTAAATCTGCCTATGGTGCAATCTGGTTGGACCAAATTCGTTGATTATCTGAAAACAAAAAATCGGATGTTGGCGACACAGCTTGCAATGGCCGAAATCAGAGACGTTAAAAATAATACGATTACCGCCGTATTTTATAATGCTGGTGGAACCTCAAAACAGATAGTTGAAAAAAAGGAATATCTGTCGATTATTCTCTCGGAACTACGAGAATATTTTAGGTCTAATTTGAAGATACAATTTTTGATCGACCCGAACAAAAAACCGGAAGCGACCGCAAAAGCTGTTAAAAGGGCTGAAAATTTAGATACCGATAAAATACTAAATGGTGATGAGACTCTGAAAAGTCTTGTCGATCAGATAGACGGTGAGATTATCGGTGTAAAAGATGTTGAAAATAATGATAATTAATAGAAAGGAACTTTGTCATGGGTAAAGGTGATCTTGGCGGCATGATGAAACAGATTCAGAAGATGCAGGCCAAAATGGAAGAGATTCAGGCGCAACTGGAAGAGACCGAAGTCGAAGGTACCGCCGGTGGCGGAATGGTCAAAGTGGTTGTAAACGGCAAACAGGATCTGCTTTCGATTAATATTGATCCCGAAGTTGTCGATCCTGAAGATATCGAGATGTTGCAGGACCTGATCGTGGCGGCGGTCAATCAGGCGAGACAAAAGGCTCAGGACCTTCAGAATGAGCAAATGTCGGGTTTGACCGGCGGAATGAATATCCCGGGAATGAATCTGCCTTTTTAGGTTTAATCGGCTTTTTAAAAGGACTATATGTTTAAATCATCCGAATCTGTCGAACGCTTGATAAATTTTCTGTCACGTCTGCCTGGAATCGGTCGGAAATCGGCCGGTCGGCTTGCCTTTTATATTCTAAAAATGTCGAAAGAGGAAGCATTGGAGCTGGCCGCGGCGATTGTTGATGTCAAAGAGAAGGTCGGTTTTTGTTCGATCTGTTTCAATATATCAGAAGACGATCCCTGTTTTATCTGTGAAGATCAAAACCGAGCCAGAGATATAATTTGTGTCATTGAAGAAGCCTCGGATTTGGTCGCACTGGAAAGGGCAGAGGGTTTTCGCGGTATGTATCATATTTTAGGCGGCCGGATTTCGCCGCTTGATGGTATCGGCCCCGATGATCTCAAAATCGCTCAATTGCTGGATAGAATACAAAATGGCGTCAAAGAGATTGTGATCGCGACCAATCCAAATGTTGAAGGTGAGGCGACCGCGCTTTATCTGGCCAAACTTATCAAACCGCTCGGTGTTAAGATCACCCGTATCGCAAGAGGACTACCTGTTGGAGGTGACCTCGAATATGCCGACGGGGTGACCTTATCAAGGGCGCTGGAAGGCCGTCAGGAGATTCAAATCGATTCCGATGAATAACCAATCAGAAAATACAGCTAAGTTATTTACGCCAAACAATATTGTTATTCTTCTTTTGGTTTTATGTTCATTTGGCATTCTATTTTGGGGGCATACTTTTACCGAGATAAACTGGGGGCTGGATCAAATAACTTATTTGTCCGATTCTCTTTATATTTTCTGGATAATTATTTCGGCTATCTCAGTGATACTTCTCCTTGTCGGGATTAAAAGACATTTTATCTCTGATTTGTTGTACGATTTCCTCTGGGGAGATAAAAAATCGTTTGGCCGATGGTTATTTGTAGTTTTGGGAATGGCCCTGTTTTTCTATTTCAGATTTGAAGCACATCTGTACGGCAATGGGTATATCCGGATCGGCAATCTTGCGCAAAAACAGCAGCCGTTAATTCATTGGTATGAATTTGGCAGCACTTTAATTCCATATCTTTTTTATCAGATTCTTACTCTATTTGGAATAGGCAAATTAGCGGCGTCAGCTTGGGCTTATCAATTATTATCAGTTATTTCAGGTGGCATATTTTTGTTTTTCTCAATAAAAATATCTGATCTGTTATATGAAAATTATCATGACAAGATAACATCATTTTTTATGATTGTGCTGTCGGGATTAGTGATGATGTTTTTCGGCATGGTTGAGAATTACCCGGTTCTTCTGGCAGTGGGGAGTATACTTATTTATCTGCTGGTTCTGGCCCTTAAATCATCTGGCGCAAAGTATCTGTTTTATTTATGGGCTCTTTCTCTCATTGGAGTCGCTATCAATTTCCAATTCATTACTTTTATTCCGCCACTGCTGTATCTTACCATAAAATCATTTGTAAAGCGCGAGAAAACAGGCAATTTAATCGGACTTATCGCAGCCTTTGGTTCAATATTACTTGGCGTAATTATTTTGTATATCAGCGCCTCAAAAAATATGGGACTTGAAAATTTAATTCTGCTGTTAAGCGGTAAATCTCCCGAAGCGTACTATTCATTGTTTAGTCGAGTGCATCTAATTGATATATTTAATTTAGTATTTCTGTTTGTTCCGTTAGTGCTGATATTTATTTATGCTGTTTTAGTCGGGTTTAAAAATTTAAAAAAAGACAAACTATTTGTAATACTGGTCATTTTAGTTCTTTCTCAATTCATTTATTTATTGATTATCGATCCGAAAAATGGGATGGCTCGTGATATCCCTCAGTACGGTTTTCTTTTATTCGGTATTTTGTTATTGGGCAGCTATTCTCTTTTGAAATCGCGCGGCAGTATTAATCTATCTCAATCGATAGTTATGGGATTATGTCCGATCGCTTTTATATTGATGCTTCCTGGTTTGATATTGCATCTGTCGCCATTAAAAACAGAGGAAAATATAACCAAATATTTAAAGTATAATGAATCGAAATACCGGACAGGATTGATAGCCTTCCGCGATTACTATTTTGCATCGGGAGATATGGATAAATCAAATTATTATGACCTGCTTGTTGAGAAAAAAAGTCCCGGCTTGTTGCAGTCAAGATTGGTCAGTGATTTGTATGCCCATGGCCGTTACACAGAATCTTTTGATTATGCCAATCAACTGGTTGAACGGTACCCATACGATTATCTATATCGTATCCATCGAGCCAATCTTTTAAAGTTCTATAAAAGATTTGGTGAAGCAAAATCAGAACTCGACACGGCGATTATTTTGGCGCCATTTAACGCCGAACCTTATCATTTCCTTGCGGAGTATTATCGGGAACTAAAACAGGACCAACAATGCATCAACATCTTAAATGAGGTGGTTTCATTTGCACCTGATAATGAGATTATTCTTATTGACCTTACTGCTTATTATTACCGATCCGGTCTGTTTGATCGAGCCGATAGTCTTTCCAAAATTGTTATGGCGATTGATTCGATGGCTCCTTATGCGTATATGTATCAGGGGCTTATTGCTGACAATAAAAAGCAATATGATAGGGCGATGGAATTTTACGCAAAATTTATTGAGCTTAATGAAAAATTACCAGAGGTGTCGTACGTCAGGAAGAGGCAAAACGAGATCTATCTTTTGCAGCGTGATAATAATCGGATAGATTAATTTATTTTAGTATTTCATAATCTGAGTCACCGGGAAAAATCCCATCCAATAGCTTAATATCAAAATAAGCAGATATCTTTCCGCTGGTGCTATCAAAATAGGTTGGATTGGGTTTAAAATTGTACACATACTTTGCTTTTAGCTGATTTGTCGCATAGTCGTACAAACCAATTTCATTCATATCAATTCTTATGCCGAAGCGGAACCCTTTGTATTTCTGTCCTTTTTTATACTGTTCATTAAACAATGCCGATATTTTTCCTTCGAGAGAGGCTGGTTTGAAAAATACCAGATTTGCTTCAGGATTTTGACCATTCTGGTCAGTATAATTTATTTGGAGCCAATCATCAGATGACGACACAACCAATCCGCCATCATTGAGAAGTTCCCGATTGGTTTCAATTTGGCCCGGTAATATCCGACCGCCCTGATAATTATCTCGAGCGATTATATCCTCAAATTGCTTCTTAAATTCAGGCCAGGACTGCTCAAATGAATTGGCGATGATAGTTTTTACCTCATCTGTAGTCAAATTATTGACAAATCCGATATTCCCAGACAATGAACGATATAATTGAAAAAACTTATCGGTTCCAAGGGAATCATAAATATGGTCTATCAAGCACGCTTCAATTGGAAAAGTAATATCTGACATCTCATTGTTTGTACTTTCGATTGCAGTTAAAATCGAATCAATTTCGGTCAGCTTATAATCAAGAATATATTCGCCGAAATCGAGAATGACCTCGGGGGATCGATGCCATCTTCCGCCGAGTGATATCGCTAGTCCTTCTTGCATGACCGGCAAAGTAAAGAGTGGAAGTTTTTGAAGTTTAGTATTTACCAACAATTGAGCAATAAGATGAAACTCCGGGAAAACCGAACTGATTATTGCATCAGAGGCGCGATCATAAGTGCCATCGGTCTGAATCCCTGTAATACGGCCAACTTCCTGATCATTGTAGCACAAATAATAATCAATTTTTTCTTTTTCCAGAACATTGAGACGATCAGGTGATATTGATATTAATGCCGCAATCTTTTCCACAAAGGAATCCAGAGATGCGGCAGCGATTTTATTATATGAGTTATCTCTTTTTGGATTTACATAAAACCTGAAATATTTGGAATCATAGATGGGCCAATCGGCCGCATAAAAATCCTGAGGATAAATAAACCAAAAGTAATTACCCAGTTTTTTTGCATAGTACAGATATTTGATCTGCCCCGATTTTGTTTCGGCGCTAAAATGTAACCTGATTATACCTGTATCGAGAATCGCTTTCGATGTGATACCATTGTTCAGATGCTCTCTTATCAAATCCAGATTATTCAGAACGGGGGAGTTGCAGTCAGGTTTGACAGGAATATTATTATATTCAATTCCGAGACGAGTCGCTCTTTTTATCGTTGATGGTTCCCACATGCTCAGGGCTGATTCATAATTACCGGAGCGAATTAAGTCGAAATAATCGATGAGCGATTCGGCAGCGATCTGTTCGTCTGGTTTCCCATCGGCATTAAATGGCAAGAGAGAGCCCAGAAATAAAGCCAAATATACTATATAATGATTTTTCCTGCCTCTTAACATCTCTGATTCCTCCGTTGAGTGTATATATTTATAATATATATACAAATAAAATTGGAAAAAATCTATCGTAACCAAAAAAAAGCCCCTGCCAAAACAGGGGCTATTTTAATAAAATATATTCTAAAAGTGGATACTTGCGGAAAATCTATGAACCGATGATAATCGTCCGAAATCAACCCAGGCGTAATCTAGCGTTAAATCGGAAGTTTCGGTTAAAGGAGTGTTAATACCGCCACCGAATGCCAGCCCTTCTTCTTCGTAGTTAAATTTATATCCGCCACGAAGGAAATATCTATCATTCCAATTAAACTCAGCACCGAGACTGCCTTTCTGAAGGTTATCATTTGGATGTTTGGCTTCAGCTGACAACATCAGCGTTGAGTTGTCGCCAAAGTCAACATCATAAGCCATTCCAATTCTGAATGTAAGCGGTATATCGTAGGTGTCTGTCGTCATACGACTTGCCGAGAGGTCATCATTTGGATTGATAGGATTTGAAGTTGAATTATTCAGATCGGGTCCGTCAAATTTCATTCCCGGGCCCATGTTGGAAATATTCATTCCTAATCTCAAAGAGCGGAACCCGGTGTAAAGTAAGGTGCCGAAATCAAAGGCGAAACCGGAAGCTGTTTCCCTATATATTTTCTCGCCGATAACTTTAAAGGAGCCGCCGAATGAGAAATTAGCGGTTAAATTTCTGGCAAAACCTAATTGAAACGCCCACGAAGAGGCCGAATAAAAATTGCCGGTGCCCTCTGGTTCATCAGCCGTAGTTATCTCCTGATCATTCATAGATAACATTGTTACAGCCGCTCCAAAGACACCAATACCTTCGATTCTTTTTGCATAAGCGATGTAGTTAAGACTGATATCGGTCAGGTAGTTGATATGAGTTATGGCCAATTGACTCGAATTAATATTATTCATGCCGGCAGGATTCCAATACAATGAATAGATATCATTGACGCTCGCCACAGAGGCATCGCCCATACCATTATATCGGGCACCAACTCCAATTTTTAAAAACTGGGCACCGACCGATCCTGATTTGGAAAACTCATCAGCAAAAGCCGTGATACTTAAGATCAAAAAGAATGCTATAATCAATATTTTTTTCATCAAAATCACCTCCTACTTTATCACGGCAAATCTTCCGACATGGTTACCATAATCGGATTCAACATGATATATGAATATCCCCGGCGCAATGATCAGACCGTCTCTGGAAAGAAGATTCCATTCGGTCGTACCTGAGCCATCGGTATGTTCAATAGTCCTAACCAGATCACCGCTTAAGGTGTAAATCCGGATAGTACATATATCGGGAAGATTATTAAATTGTATTATTTCCGCATTGCGATTTTCAAATCCGGCATCGACAATAAATGGATTTGGGGCGACCTTTATATCTCTCATTTCTGCGCTTGCCGCAACAGTATTTACTCCATCAATTTTGAAAGTAAAGATGTCATCGGCACCATTAACCGGTGCGCCCTCGATAGTAAATATATCACCAACGGCATAACCGGAACCGGATTCGCCTAGTCCGAATATCCAGGCATGATTATAGGGGTATCCTTCAGGGTGCGAGCTGCCATCATAAGGAAGATCAACAATAACGATTAAATCGCCATCGGCAGGGTCCCAGTAGGTATCACCGCCATAATCAAGAACCTCAGCAATAACCTGATAACCAAGAGTGGTATTCCAGACTTCGAAGGGGAGAGCCATTGGGGTCACATCATCCCACCACCAATAACCTTCCGAACCGCCGGCTGTGAATCTGATTTCATAAGTGGAACGGAAATGTTTATCCGATCCAAGCGGGGCCACTGTAGCCTCACCCATAGAACCATAGAATACTTCCATGACTAGCGATGTATCGCCAGCCGATGCGAAACCAGTTTGACTCATCGATGTCGGCACTCTGTCGCCGTTACGAACAACCGCGCGAATACCTTCTCCGGTTTCATATAATCCGGGATCGCCGGTTTGCCTGGTTTGATTTGCCAGAACCGTATCACCGGTAGTACTGTTAATCAGATGCCAGTAGGTTGCCATGTCGGTTTCTGAAAATGTTATGCTATACTCGGATCCGATTACCTGTGACTCATCAAAGGTTATAGCATAAACCTCTCCGTCACTTGGTATCTCACTGCTGGTCGCTGTATGAACAACAGTTGATTGCGCCGTATAGGCACCGGCCGGATCTGATCGGGGTATAGAACTGACCACATTTTTGTCAGAATTTGGCCGGCCGAATCCATTTTGTAATGATCCGATCGGCACCGATGTATCTCCGGCATCATAAGCTACCAAACAATACCAGTATTCCACGCCGTTGGTCAGATTACTGTCAATATAGGAATGGTTTATCATATCACCCGGCTCGTCAATCTGAAAGGCTGTGATCGGGATATAGTCTTCATCGAGACATCCGCCGCCGATAATATTGGCCTCAAAACCCCAGGTATACCCGCGATTGGTCGAGCGATACAACTTATATCCGCGGAAATCAGATTCGCCGCGAAGCGGGTCAACATCGACTTCGGAAGTGTCGTTCCAGCTAAGATAATTTTTTGTATCACCAATTCGGACACTCAAAGTTGGTGCTGCCGGAGGTTGCGGTCCGACAAAATAATTATCATATAATGTCTGAGCCATGGCGGCATTGCTGTAAAATTCTGCTTCATCCTGTCCGGCTATTATCGCATAAACAACTCTAATAGTTTTTCCGACGGTTAGATTAATACCGCGGGTGCATTGCAGGTAGTACTGATCGGTCGGTGGCAACGATTCATTATATTCTTCGGAATTAATGAGTTCAAATCTTTGAGAATTAGTGGCGTTGGCAACTTCTTCCCATTGTCCCGTCCGAAAGGCAGTCATGCCGATATCATCGGGTGTCTCAAGATATTTGGTTCCCATAATACCGGTTTGCACCAGAGGACCCCAGCCCATATCATACCCGTCTTCATCATAGGTCCAGGCCAGATTTTCGGTGCTGTCAGAAGCGACCATATCACCGAGACGGCCATTCTCACCTTCAGCATTGGGGCCGCCAATGTCGAAATCACTGTAGACGGCAAAAGCAAAATCAGGATAATCGACAGTAGTGTCGTTAGTTATTTCCAAAACAACAAAAAGTAGATCTTCATTATAACAATAGTTCCACTGATAAATAGTTTGAGTTAGTTTTAAACCCAGACTGCGTGATCCTTCGGCATCGGCAAATCGATAAGTCGATTGCTGCAAAGCTGTCGGTCCACCGGGATAAAAATCGTCTTCGGTTGTTGAATATATCTGGTTGTAATCCCAGGTTTCACTTTCAGTATCCCAGATTCGCCAGCCATAGGCAGCATTACCAATGCCGGCACCGGTTGTATCTAATGGATCATAATCATATCTGGTCGTATCGGTTGATAGCCTTATATTATAGCTATTAACTCCCGAAATATTAGACGGCAGCGGTTCGGCATCTTCATAAGTGTCAATTACAATAGTATCTCCCCCAGCAGTAACGGAGCCAAACCAGTATTTCATTTCACCAATATAGTCGCGACCCGAATTTTTTGGCCATTCTCCGGAGGGGAATCCATTGTAACTATAATTTGCCATATAGCCATAATTATCGACCCTGACGACAATATTTCCTTTGTCATGAATAACGTAATCCACTACAGCAGGCGAGGGTTCCTCAGTTTCAGATGCCTTCCCAAAAGCTGTATTTGATAGAATTAACAGGAAACAGGATAAAAATCCTATTAAACATATTTTTTTGGGCAATCCATTCATATCTTAACCTCTTTAGAAATTGAATTCCAAACCGACTCTAAATGTTCTTGGCGCGGAGAAGTTTTGGGGATCATTAGCCATTAAACTATAATATCGATTAGCATCATCTTCAGTATATGGACCGTCTCCATCCGGATCAAAACCTGCGCGTCGACCATCATCGTTCGCGCGACCGGTATTGCTATAAACATCAGTTATATTTTTACGATTGAAGAGATTCTCAATTTCAACAAAGAAGGAGAAGAACAGATTATTCCTGTTGACATAGACATCCTTATTGAATCTCATATCGACAGTGTATTTTGCCGGCAGCCGAGCTTCGTTAAGTGCGCCGAAACGATTACCCTGTTCGTCAGTTACCGTATATGGAAGACCGGAACCGTAACGTCCTATCAAATCAAGTCCCCATGCTCCGGGAATAGTCATACCAAAAAGATTCCCTTCCCAGTCACGTGGAACGCGGTAACTAATATTTAAAGTTGCGGTGTGTCTTTGATCAAAGTCCAACGGATATTCCTGAACCGGCATAGTCGTATCAGTAGTGTTGGTGATGTAATCGTTATATCCAGCGTAAGGATCCGAAAGGTTACCATTAGCAATCATATAGCTATATACTAATGAGCCGGTTAAATTACCTCGTGCGACTTTTTCAATGGTGACATCAAACCCAGTTACTGAACCATAATCTTCGTTAACAAATTGAGTTACAGGATTACCTGACGGAAGAATGTATATTGAATCAGTTCCCGCTTTTGTGGCCGCTCTGGTTGAAATGAGATTGTTAATATCTTTATAATATGCCGTTACTGCCAGTCTGATATCATCGGTTAGCATGTGATTGAGTCCGAGTTCATATGCAATCGTTTTTTCTGCCTTAAGATCAGGATTGCCGACCAACGGCAAGCCGCTGTTTAAATTGGCTTCAAGATTGGTGTACATATCGGCGAAATTCGGAATCTGGAAGAAATAGCCATAGTTAAATCTAATGATCGATCTATCAGAAATCGGATGCGAGATACCAAGACGCGGCGAAATTTGTGTTTTGGCGCTGGCTTTTATTCTTGAGGAGTTAAGCGTATCAATTGCATCCTCCCAGTAGTCGACTTCCGAGTTCAAGTAATCATACCTTAAACCGGCGTTGATAACAAAATCTTCAAATTCCATTTTGTTCTGAAAATAGGTCATAGCGTAAACAGGTGCCTGACTATACTTTTCTCCGTATGGTTCATAGTTGTAAAATTGCTTCTGATCCCAGAAAAGATCGTATAGACGATATTCACCACCAAACCGTAATTGATTATGTTTATTGATCTGGCTGGTCAATGTCATAGATATGGCGTCATAGTCGGTTCTACTTTTCTGATAACGCGGAGCAAAATCATCACCGGTTGTAAATCCGGTCCAAAAATAATCCAGAGATACTATATAATTATCTTCATGAATTGTACCATTATAAACACCATTAGCATCTTCGGAGTATCCCGGCCATTGATCCCAGTAGATGTCAAAGAGATGGTTCGGGGCGACCTTGGTTTCGGTATAAAAATGGTTATATGAAAAGTCCAGTATTGTTTTTTGGCTGTGCTGGTAACTTCCTTTTAGGCCATATAAATATGAGGTCCTTTTGTAAACAGGAAGACCATCTAAATTGAAATCATATGATACGTTATTATTGTCACGGTGCCTATAAGATTCGCCTTCGGAACTATTATAGCTACCGACCAGCGTTAGTTTCAGACTTGGCGACGGTTGCAGGCTGATTTTTCCTAACTGTGAGTATTGTGTTTGGTCATTATGAGGCAGAAAACCATTATTTAGCAAATATTCGCCAGCGAGAAAGAAAGTTGATTTAAAACCTTTAATAAAAGGAGTCGGGCCTGACAAATTATAACTTAGTCCATTATTACCGGTTCGGGTTAAACCCCGCCAATCACCTCTATATACATTATAAGGATAGGTCGCTCCTTCGTAAAATTTTAGCTTTCCATGATAGGAACGAGTGCCCTCTTTGGTAACGGCATTGACAATACCGGCGAGCGCTTCACCATATTCAGCAGGAAAACCGCCTGAAGTAAGGTTAATCTCCTCAAGTGCTTCCGGGACGATTCTCATACCAACATCACCGAAAAACGGATCCTGCACCGAGAAACCATCATAGAAATATGATACGGTTCCCGTTCGACCACCTCTTATATGTAAATTGGAATTGTCATCAACAACCGTTCCGGCCATATTACTGATAATATTCTGAACCGATAATGAGTTTGGTATAAAAGATATCTGATCGGAGGTTACGGTTGATCGGGTTGCCGTTAAATCTTTTTGAATAGGTTTTCTTTGGGCGATGACCTCGACACGTCGTTTTAGTGGAATATCAACTTGATCAAGTTCAAAATCAATCGGAGTTGTCAGATCCAATAGTACTCTTACATTTTCTTTCTGCACCGACTGAAATCCTATTATGGATACTAAGATTGTATGGGTTCCGGCCGGGACATTGATAAAGAAGTACTCGCCGTCAATGTCGGTTTGAGTCGCATTTCCATGACCATCAAGTTGAATTGTTGCCCCCGGTATTGGCATACCGGATTTGACGTCTTCAACAACACCGGCGATTTTACCGGTAGTTGACCCGAATGAATTTTGTGCTGCCAAAGCAACGAATAGCATTATTGCGATTAAAATACTAGATTGTTTTTTTGCTTTCAAAACACTCCCTCCGTCGAAGGTGATCATTATATGTAGATCAAAAGATTTATATCCATATCCATCCCCACCAATAAATTGTATTCTTAGATACAATTCGATTGACGATATATGTCATCCTAAGTATCGGCTGCCGCGGAATCTTCTTTAATATGGAAAGCAGATTAATTGATTATTTTTTTCCTTTTTTTCAATGATCATAAAATATCCAAAAAAACATCTTAAAAAAGTGGAGAAAATTGATAAATCATTGATTCTGTCGCATTACTATGTCAAGTTTTGGACCAAGCCGCCCGATAAGAATAAGGAGTACCTATAACTATGGTAATAGGAATAATAATTAAGCACCTGGATAGTTAAGGAGGGATAAAATCCCTTGATACAAAGGGTTACACAGACTTCTCGCGGACGCTTCGCGGTTGTGGTAAACTTGGTTCTACTGCTATTAATTTTGGGGACGGTAGCAGCCGCCCAGAATATAGATTTGGCCATTGTCTATACTGATAGTTTGACGTCAACGTTACGGACAATACGGGGAATTAAAAGCAGTATTAATCAACAGCAAAGTAATGTCGAATTCCATGAGTACCTTTTAACCTCAAGCCAATCAGAAATTGAGGAAAAAGTTTCTGAGATTAATGAACTTAATCCTCGATTGATTCTTACTGTTGGCTCCTTTGCCACTCATGAGATATCAGAAAGAATAAAAAATAAGGCAATCATTTTTTCGGCCGTCCTTAATCCTGAGACCTCCGGGTTTGTAAAATCAAAAAATAATCCGGGCGGAATGATTACAGGAGCATCGCTGGATATTCCTCCGGATATTCAATACAAATATTTTAAGCGGGTTATCTCAAATCTAAAAAAGATCGGCGTCCTTTATTCCGATGAAACTGCCAATCTCATTCCGCCGGCCAAAGCGGTTGCCTCGGAATTAGGACTTGAGTTGATTGCAATCAAAATTGATTCCGAAAAAGATATTCCGGCGGCTCTTGAAAAATTACGGAGTATGACCGACGGTATTTGGTCAGTGGCCGATAAAAAGATATTTTCTCCTCGTTCAACTCGATTTATTCTTTTGAATACACTTCGAAACGGTATTCCGTTTATGGGTTTCTCCAGAAATCTGGTTGAATCAGGAGCTCTTTTTGCACTTGATTTTGATTACAAAGATATCGGTCGTCAGGCCGGTAAAATTGCATTGAAAGTATTATCAGGTGGGAACCCGGCCAGCATCAAAGTCGAAGTTCCCGGTATTATTTGGTTTCACTATAATGAAAAAACGGCCAAACATATTAATGTTGAAGTTCCTGAAGATTTAGTGGCCATCGCCAAGGAGGTATACCGATGAATATCCTTGGCAGTATTAAAAAACTTGGGCTTCGTGAAAAATTTGTAATTGTAGTTTCATTGGCGATTATATCGAGTATGATAATAATCAGTGGGTATCTGATTAAGCGTCAAAATGAAATTTATCGTCAGGAACTTGCTAATCGCGGCAGCGCTCTTGTGGCCAATTTAGCTTATAACGCTGAATATGGCGTCATTCTGGAATCTGAAGAGGAATTGGAGAATCTGCTTGAGGGATTTGCACGAGCTGATGATGTAATGTATGCTCAAATTCGTTCTCTTGATGACAGGGTTTTGGCCGAAACCGGAGAGAATTCTTACGCTTATTATATTGATTCGCTTGAGGTCGGAAATAAATCGGCTGGCGTCGCAAAATTAGCGCAGAATTACCATATTGCCCGCGATGGAATTGAATTCTTGGAACTGAAGTATCCGGTCCAAACCAAGCGGCAGGAATATTCAAGAGAAAATCTTGGCACGGTAATGGGTTACCAGTCTCAGGAAACTGATAATAATATGGAAACTATTGGTATCGTCAGGGTTGGAATGTCTTTGGCTGATTTGCAGCTTGAAATCTCCAGATCACAAACGGCAGCGATACTTTTGACATTGATGGTTGTTTTATCGGCCATAATTATAATGACCGCCTTTGTCAGAATTATCATTCGCCCTATCGAATCACTCGTTAATATTACAGATCAGATCTCAAAGGGCGATTTAAATAAGACGGTAGAAATTACACGAAGCGATGAAATAGGTTTATTGGCGAAGTCATTTAATCGAATGATAGATTCTTTGAAACAATCAAAGGATGAAATCGAAGATTATAATCGGACCTTGGAAGAAAAAATTATCGAGAGGACTCATGAACTTGAAGATGCGCAGCAGCAACTGGTCCAGACCGAAAAGTTGGCCGGAATCGGACAATTAGCAGCTGGTGTGGCTCATGAGTTGAATAATCCGCTTGGTGGAATTTTAGGATATGCCCAGTTCACTCTGGAGAAAATGGAAAAGAAAGACGTTACTTCACTTACTGAAAAAGATTATAAATCCTTTAAAAGATATATAAAAGATATTGAAACGCAATCCCGTCGATGTAAGGCAATTGTACAAAACCTGCTTCGATTCTCGCGATCTTCAAATAAGATAGAATTCCAGGATTCCGATATTAACCAGATCATTCAGGAAACTCTTACTTTTGTGGAACACCAATTTGTAATGAAACAGGTTAAATTGTCGAAAGAATTGGATTCAACAATTCCGCCAATTCAGGCGAATCCGGGACAACTCCAGCAGGTCTTCACAAATATGTTGATGAATGGTCTCCACGCCTCAGAATCAGGCACCGAATTGATTGTTTCGTCCAAATTCCTACCGCCTCTGGGAGAGTTCCCGGGAACGGTTGAAATTAACTTTACCGATCAAGGCAGTGGTATCAACGAACAGGATATGAAAAAGATATTTGAGCCATTCTTTACAACCAAAGAGATAGGAAAAGGGACAGGATTGGGCCTTTCAGTCAGTTATGGGATCATAAAAGATCATAATGGTGAAATTAAGGTAAATTCATCGCCCAACAAAGGAACGACATTTACTGTCATGATTCCACTGGAGAAAATGAGCACACCGGCCGATAAATAAGGCTAAGGACAATTAAAGGAATAAGATTAAAAATGGCAACGAACGCAAACATTTTGATTGTTGATGACGAAGAAGTCATGCGCGATTTTTTGCAGGATGTTCTCGAAAGCTTTGATGTTGAGATGGCGTGCAATGGAGAAGAGGCTATTTCTATGCTGGAGAATAAGGAATATAATCTTATAATTACCGATATGAAAATGCCCGGTAAGTCTGGTGAAGATGTTGTCCGTTTTGCCAAAGGTAAATACCCGGATTCCCGGATAATTATAATTTCCGGATACTCCACTTTGTATTCAGTCGGCAATGCCTTAAAATGCGGGGTCGATGCCTTTTTAGCTAAACCGTTTACGATAAAACAAATTAGAACCGAGGTTGATAAAAGCCTGAGCGCTGATTCCGGTGGCGGTCAGTTGGGGGCATAAATTTATATGAGAAAAAGTATTCTTATAGTTGATGACACCCCGGTGATTAGGGAATTTCTGCAGGAATTTTTTGTCGATTCCGGATTTGATGCAGATATCGCCATAAACGGCCGGGAAGGCTTGGAGTTGGCGTTAAAAAATGATTACTCCCTGATCCTTTCAGATGTCCATATGCCTGAAATGAGCGGGATGGAAATGATTAGTAAACTTAGAATGTCCAAAGCGGACGTTCCGATTATAATGATGGATTCCCTGCCGAATAAGCAGGCTCGACTGGCCGCAGAATCCGGAGCACAAGGATGTTTGGCCAAACCATTTGATCTCGATGAATTAAGACTGATGGTTGAGCAAATAACCAATAGTAAACAAACCATATTAAAGTGAATGATAACAATCAGATAAACGATCGACAGGCAAAATTCATTGTCGTTGACGATGAAGAAATAGTTTTGTCTTTGGTTCGGGATGCTCTTGAGGATTCCGGCTATCATATTGAGATTGCTAATGGGAGCCGCGAAGCTCTTGAAAAAATTGAAAAAGAATATTTCGATTTCATTTTGACCGATATTAGGATGCCCGATTGTGATGGTATCGAACTGGTCCAAAAGGCCCGTAAGATAAATCCATCGCTGGGTGTTATTTTTATGACCGGGTATGCCAATCTTGGTACCGCCAAGGATGCCATTAAAGAAGGTGCCTACGATTACATTATGAAGCCGTTTGAACTAAACGAGATGCGTCAGGCGGTTAATAATGCCGTAAAGAAAAAGCAGAAAGACTCTGAAAAAGCGATTTCCAGTGAGCTCAATCGTCTCTCAGATCTAAATCAGTTGATGTATACCGTCGGTGATAGAAAATCACTAATCAGACTTTCGCTGGGATTTGCCATGATGCAATCCAAAGCGCCCAAAGGCTGTATCGTTTATAGAACCGATAAGGAAGATGAGATCGGTATTATTTCTGCCGATAAATTAATTGATAATGAATTCAAAGAATCTACGATAAAATGTGATAAGGACTATTTTGAATTATCTTCGAATGAATTAGATGCACCTTTTTTTGTAAGTTCTGTACATGATCACCCTCTTTATAAAGAATTTCAGGATAAAATAATTGAGCAAATAGTTATTCCAACCTGGCATAAAAACGGCGATCGTTTGATAAATATAGCTCTCAAGGGTAGTCGTAAGTTGTACGGCTTTGTAATAATGGGCTTTGACGGGGATGAAGATTCTCTCAAAGGCAGTGCCATAAAGTTTCTCTCCATAACCGCCAATCAGATCGCTATCTCGCTTGAAAATATAGCCCTTTTGGAAGAAACCAGAGTCGCCTATCGACATCTGAAAGATCTGCAGGATCAAACGATTCAATTGGAGAAAATGGCCACCAAAGGCCAGTTATCTGCTGAAATCGGGCATGAACTTAATAACTTCCTTGGCGTCGTGACAGGAAATTTATCTTTAATGGAACATCATCTTGGCAAGGGAAACTATGAAGAACTTGGGAGATACTTAAAAAGCGCCGTTGATAATCTGGGAAATATTAAAAAATTCAGCGATGGATTAATGGATTTCTCCACTTTGTCAGCTACGATGGAGCCTTGTGATGTAAATGATGTTGTTAATGATACTATTGAATATTTAAGTACTCAAAAGCGTTTTGATAATATAAAGATTGCATTTGTACCATTTCCTGAGTCCATCTTCACAAAGGCCGATATTGGCCAACTTCAGCAATTGCTTTACAACCTTATCTATAATTCGGCCGATGCACTTAATGAGAAATCTTCCGCTGATGAGAAGAAGATAGAAATATCATCAATTCTCGAAAGTAATGGAGATAAATTTTCAATTACTGTCAGTGATAATGGCTCTGGAATATCTGATGAATTTATCAATATTGCTTTTAAGGAACGTTTTACAACAAAAGAAACCGGTCATGGACTGGGCCTTATGGTTTGCAGGCGGATTATAGAAAATCATGATGGCAAATTGTTTATTGAGTCCAAACATGGTGAAGGTACAATCATCAAAATCACAATGCCTTTGGTGTCAATCGAAAGTCCACAAGAGGTCCCGGTTTAATTGACATTCAATTTTATTTTGGAAGCATAAAAAAACGGGATTGCTGTTCAGCAACCCCGTTTTTCAATACTTCCAAAACTGCTTATTGTTTAACTACTCTGATGCCCCATTTTTGCGGGTTATCGGGACGCGAGGCATTAAATTCCGGAAATGAATGAGAACCATCGGTTTCAAAATATACATAATATTTTCCAGCTTCCAGCGTGATACTGGTATCCACCTTGCGATTCTTCCTGGCGCCACCGGCATGTTTGGTTTTTCGATAGGTCATTTCCCAAATAACATCGCCGGTCTCTGCTTCCTCAATCCATCCATAATCATGCATCTGGCCATCGTCACCTTCGCCCAGAGCAAGAATTTTGACATTCTGTTCCTTATTCAATTCAAAAGATTGGCGAACTTCTTCGTCGTCACCAATACCAATTAAATTAACAAGAATGTTACCACTTTCCGGTAATTCATCAAATGTCGGAACCGATTTGGGGTCAAAATTTTTGCCCATTCCGTAAATCGATATTCCCCACATATCTCTTTCGATTGGCGCCGATGTATTCCAGCTGCGATATGCATGTGAGTCATCGGTGACATAATATACCATATAATCGCCCTTGGGAAGAGTAACCACTCCGTCAAATTTTCGATTCTTTTTTCCACCACCGGCATGTTCGGTGTTATACTCAGTCATTTCCCATACAATTTCGGTACTGGAGATATCTTCGATCCATCCATAATCAGCGAATTCATCAGAATAACCATACTCGCCCAGAGCAAAAATATGTAAATTGGTTTCTTTATTTAGTGTAAATCCTTTTTGCTCAAATCTATTATTCCTCATTTTTGTAATAGAAATTATTGTTGGTTCAGAATAATCATCAACAAAATCGGAAATATGTTTTCTATCTTTTTCGTCGGCAGGAAAGATAGTTAGGCCATAGTGAAGCGGATCGTATGGCGGGGGAACGTTCCACTCGCCAAAAGCATGGCTGTCATCGGTGGCAAAACCAGCAATATAATTACCTGCGGGAAGTTTAACCTCGTCTTTAAAATATCTATTTTTCCTTCCGCCGCCGGCCCAGGAAGTATTCCACTTATCCATTTGCCAGACTTTTTCCCGCGTGTCGGCATTCATGATCCAGCCAAAATCGACAAAAACGCGGTCGCCGGAAGAATATTCACCAATCGCATGAATATTAAGTGACAAATCTTTTTTAAGTGTGAAACCTTTCTTTTCCATGAAATCATCTTCAGGTTTAGAAAAATCAATTATCGCTTTTGAAGTAACATATTCAACCGGATTGAATTTAACAAAAGACCCACTTGGTGCGCTAAGAGAAAATTTGAGTTTATCTATTTCATCATCAAAATCACCATAATCATCATAATCATCCGAAAGGTTAATAACTTTGTCGTCATTATCGCCAAATATTGCTTCAAGGATATTTCCGGCATCTTCAAAATCCTTAATTATAATATTTCCGCCGCTGAAATTGACTGTTTCGCTGACAAAATAAATAACTTCATAGCGACCAGCCGGCAGGCTGATATCATCGTTGTATTCCCTGAGCCTTTGGTTTCTTCCATGCCTTTTGGTATCTTCGTCGGCCAAAATCCAGACCGGTTCTCTGGTATCAGCATCAATGATCCAGCCATAGGCAAACATATAATCGGAATATTTGCTTTCGGCTCCAACTGCATCGATTGTAATGTCAGTTTTGTTTTTAAGCTCAAACCCATCAACGACTAAATCGCCACGGGAAAAATCGGAAAAATCGCAAATAATATCATTAGCGGAAATAAAAACGGGCAAAGCAACAATAAAAAAGGAGAATGTCGCCCAAAAAAGAGCTCCCCCAGGGTGTGATTTATGTTTCATCATGTTCTCCTTCCATATAATAAAAATTATCCTTTGAGATAACTTACGATAACAGCGAATTTTAGTTTCACTTTTCTGCCTGTTGGGAGCTTTATAAATAAACAAAGACCCTGTTTTTAAGGCAGGGTCTTTATATTAATATATCAATTAAAAATCGGTAGTTCCGGTAAATTTAAAGGAATCGAGATGAATCGTCGGTGCCGAAATACATCCAACCGAATCCCACCATGAAGGGGTCAACTCGGTTTTGGCCGAAATTCCCCTGACATTTGAAAAGGCCCGAACCATCGAATCGGTAAAGCGCAGGTTTTTGACCCCATGCTTGATTTGGCCATCTTCGATTAAAAAGGTCCCGTCTCTGGTCATCCCGGTTAGCACCGCCCGCGGCGTATCGATAAAACCATTAATATAATGGAAGCGGGTGACAAGGATTCCCTTTTTGACATTCGCGATCATTTCTTCTCGGGTTTTATCGCCCGGCGCCACAAACAGATTCAATGGAATTCCGCCTTCACCATGTTGATCGGCCGTTAAACCGTGACCGGTTGATGGAACTCCTTCACGATTGCCGGTATTTCTATCATAAGCAACACTTTTACCGACACCATTTTCGATAATATAAATCTTCTTTTTGGGGACACCCTCAAAGTCAAACGGCATGGCAATCGCATCGGTATTTAAGGCATCATCATAAACAGACACAGAATCACTCATTAGTTTTTTACCGATATTTCCCGAAAGAAATGAGGTTTTGTCGATAAATGCTTTGGAGCCGAATCCGACATAATTAACCCATTCAAAAAGAGCCGCAACTGCCGACGGATCGAGAATTACTTCATAGTCGCCAGCCGCAAGCGGCTTTGGTTTCTTTGATTTAAAAGCCTTATCGACCGCGACATCGGCCAGCGTGACTGCATCTATATCTTCAACTTTTCGAGATAACCCAACCGAATACCCTGATGATGTGTCCGACATGGCGATAATCTGAAGGTTGGCTGTCGTTAATGCCTGATGACAGCGAACACCTTTAGTATTAAAAACCGCTATCTCGCCTTCACCGGTGGCGAACGATCCAGCTGTAAGGAATTTTCGTTTATTGGCCCTGACAAACACCTTTTTCACCTCACGCGCGCGATCTTTTGGTGAGTATTTGGCCGTCGGTTCAAAATATGTTTCTATGTTAGCGTAATCTTCAGGACCGGGAAGACCGGGAAAATGTTCATTATCTTTTTGATACTTTGCAATTTCAAACGAATTGGCGATTGCCGCTTTGAGATCGTTTTGGCTGATCGAGTTTGTCGATGATACCCCGATTTTTTGGCCGATAACGGTTCTGATATAAATCGTCGCGTTTGATTCATTTACATTTTGATGAATGGTCGAGTTGGCAAAACGGGTCAGTCCGTTATCAGTTCCGATAAAGACAATCTCAGTTTCATCGGCACGGCTCGATTTGATCACTTTCTCAAATATCGAAAATAGTTTATCTTTTCCTATCATTTGCTCACCCCAACTTTCACTTTGCGGAATCTGGTCGGAGACGTCCCATGTGCCACCCTGGCCGTTTGCATCGGTTCCCCCTTACCACAGTTAGGTACACCCCAGACATGCCAGTGGTTTTTGTTACAGATAGCATCGCATGAATTCCAGAATTTTGGTGTCATCCCGGTATAGAGCGGGTTTTTAAGCATCCGTCCCAGCTTACCGTTTTTAATTTCCCAGGCGCATTCGGTCCCAAACTGGAAATTAAGCCGTTGATCGTCAATCGACCAGACTTTATTCATTCCAAAATAGATTCCATTTTCAGTGTCGGCGATAAGATCATCAAGTTCCCATTCGCCCGGTTCCAGATTGATATTTGTCATTCTGATCAATGGCAAACGATTCCAGCCATCGGCCCGCATCGTTCCGTTGGAGCGCTGATTGATTATCGGAGCGGTCTCGCGGCTCGAAAGATAACCGACATGCATTCCGTCCTGAATTATCGGCGACCGCTGGGCCTTGACCCCTTCATCATCATAACCAAACGAACCAAGCGCTCCCGGGATAGTCGCATCGGCATTGATATTAACTATCGGTGAACCATACACGAGATCATTGAGACCTTCGATTTGCATAAACGATCCGCCTGCCAATGAAATTTCGGTTCCAAGAACACGATCAAGTTCTATCGGATGGCCGCATGATTCATGTACCTGCAGGGCCATCTGTGAACCGCAGATTATAATATCGGCTTCGGCATCGGGGCAGTCATCGGCGGAAAGAAGCTGAATTGATTCTTCGCGGGTTCGGTCAACATTTTCAAGTAGCTGCATCCCCTCGATAAATTCATAACCTCGAGTGGCAAAATCACCACGATGTGAATTCGGGAACGATCTTTTCTGGATCTCCTGACCATCATAGGCGGTCGAGCTATAACCGGCGCCAGATTCAATTATATCCTGCTCGATCTCGGCACCCTCGGTTGAACAGAAAATTTTGTTGGTTTTATAGAAATCAAGTGATGCTTCGGCGGTTTTGATCCTTTTATCGCTGGAAAGCTGATCATTGATTTCAAGCAGCAGACCGATCTTTTCATCAATCGGAACCGCAAATGGGTCTTTTTCACAAGGCGACTTATAATGATCTTTGTAAACTTCCTGATCAGCCAGTTTAACATCTTCTTTTTTCGCCATTGCCGAGGCTTTGGCCGTTTGCAATGCCTTATTGGCCGCCTTTTTGATATCGGCTTCTTTGGTGGATGCTATCGCGGCAAACCCCCCAGGCACCGTTATGCAAAACCCTCACTCCGACACCGACATTGATATTTTTCGACAACGTGTCGACAATACCGTTGGTGACACGGATCGATTCTGACTCGCCCCTGACAAAGCGGCAATCGGCATAATCGACATCTTTCGATTTGAGCCAGTCAAGGACATTTCCCAGTTTATCTTTCATAAATCCTCCAACTAAAGGAACTGTTTATTTCCAAATCATCTATAATCTAATAATTTATTCAAGAAAAAGACTCAAAGCAAGATAATTGAGTATTTTTAATTTGTCATGGAATAATAATAAAAACCCCGCCTTTTGACGGGGTTTATTGAGAGATATGTTATTTACCTTGTTCTATTATTATCTCAATGGTTCGCCGCAATGATCCAGGAAATCATTACAACTACATGGTTCCGGGCCAAACTTGTATTTGTTGTTTATTACATAGATTACATCAAGTATATTAATCTTACAGTCACAATTGGAATCACCACTGCACAACGCATACGGCGTTGGAGCAGATCCTCCTTTGTACTTGTAATTTATAATATGAACAATATCCAGAATGTCAATGCCGGGGTATCCATTAGCATTACCCGGTTCACATTCGCAAGGCATGGGACACTGGGTCGATGCGCAATCGGAACCCTCCTGTTGAGGAGTGCCGCCCATATCAACACAGCAGAGCGGATCGAGTTCCATGCAACTGCCGTCACTAAAGCAACAGGCTTCAAGAGCGGTACAGGCTGAACCAGTTCCCATCGGTGCTCCAAGAAGCACCGTTTCGCAGCAGATCGGATCAGCCATAATGCAGTCACCATTAGGTAAACAGCAGGCCTCCATTGGATAACAAGATGTCTCATGCCCCCGATACGTTCCAAGCAAGTTGTTTTCGCAATCTTCCTGAGTGGTAATAGTACATAACATATCGCCGCCGCCGGTCGGCTCAGGATAACAGCAGGCGCCTTCATAAGACGCATTGGCATCGGCAGTGATTACAAAAGCCATATCCAATGGACCCCGGCAGGTATGATAGATCGTTCCATCTACCCGGGCATTATATCCCCGGACATCAACCGAAACCCATTCCGGATTGTAATCAAGAATTCTTAAAGTGTATTCCTGGTCGGTTACCGGATTATACCAGCTATCGGGCGGATCACCCCGGCCGATCCAATCCGATTCGGGCGGAGTGGACGGGTTGGTCGTATAGTCAAAATCATCCGGTAAAGGAGGCCTTGTTTCACCTTGAGGCATTCCTTCAAGTGTCCACAGATCGGTAGACCAATTGGGAGTGATCTCAAAAGACATCTCCGGTTCTTCGATGGCCCATTTAGAAACGCTGTATTCAATAGTTATATCTTTGATACGCTCATGGTCAAGCGGATGATCCCAAAACCATACGTTCCACCAATCCGGATTTGCATTTTCGTATAAAAACCAGCCGCCTGTTGATGGATCATCCCCAACATATGCACCATTGCCAAAACCGGCGACATACATTCCGTCAAAATCCAACGCCAGCGCAAAAATATTTGAACTTGTTTCGCCCGGTTCCCAAAGTTCGATCCATTCTTCCGGAGTAGGATCCCAATAAATAGCATTATCATTAAAATGATCCACACTCGCCATCCAGCCCCACTCACCGGGAGAGGTTAAAACCGGCGCAATCTGGATCCAATAAATTGTTCCTTCGACCTGTTCAAACCATGTCTGTGGATCATCAAAGTAGATATCATATTGAAAATAGTCCTGTTGAATATCAGATAAAGCTTCACCGGTCTCCGGACTATACCAGCCGCCCGGAGCTGTTCGGGAAATTGCTGTGGTGGCAAAGGCATAAGCATCATATTGCCACAACAGTTGTCCCGGCTGGCTGAATGGTATCGATGGAGGATCGGCCGGAATATCGGCATATATCAATATATCGAAATGGTCAATAGTGGTTTCGATCCCGGCAAACCATTTACCCCAAAAATGCAGATCTCGAACCGGACCGGATTCCGAACACTGCCAGTCATCGGCCAGAATTTTATTTAATCTTGACGTTATCCCCCAGCCGAATTCATCAGGCAACTGCGGGAAATGCATTTTGTGGCCGCTAAAGGAACCGCAACCATCGGCTCCATTAACACTCATGAGCGGGTAACCAGGTCCGGGCGAACCAACATTGCTGCTCCATGCGGGCCAGGGTTCCGATATATAAAACCAGTAATCATCGGTCACCACAGGCTGCTGGTCATGGATCAATGCGGGGAAGGGGTCGGTGCCAGGATCGTTCACTTCGAATCCAACAAAGAATGGGCCATTCACACAACAAGGTGAATCAAACGTTGCCGATCCCCAGGTATTGTCAAATTCGATTTGCGTACAAACTTTGGTTTGGCGGCAAAGTTCGGTTCCCGGGCCGGCACTTTTGTCACCTGGAACGGCCATGTCAAACATAACCAGATCGATAGTAACCGGCCATTGTGTTGATCCGGAATAACTGTAAAGAGGGAAGGCAAGTCCATTAATTTCAAATGGATAGGTTGTCCCTGTACCGCACCCGGCTGTTGCGGGGTCTGTTGGGTCAAAATATATAACTATTCTAAAACCATCGACCCAATCTATATAAGACCCAAAAGACGGAGGCGAGGGATCGCATTTATACATACTGCACGATGCTCTGTCGGTTTCCTGTGGAAATTCGTCAAGCTGGATATTCTGGACTTTTGTGGTTACCGTCTGTAACTGGACCTCGGCAATGGCTGTCACCGCCACCGCAATCAGGATCAGAACCAATCCAATCAATATTTGCAGAAGTTTCCTACTCATAGTAATCCTCCGGTTAGATCAAATGATATTTAAATATGTAGTTTTATGCTCTGCTTTTGCAAATTTAAAATGTATGTTCCCGCCTTACAAAAAGAATACTTCGGTAACTGTGACAATAAGTAAGAACTAGTTGGTTACCTGACAATAAGATATGAAAATTATTGACATCTGTCAATTATAAAATACAATCTGTTTATATTATAGAGTTTTTTGTAAAACGAGGCAGTTGAAACATAAGGTTAAAAGTGAAATTATTGGCAAAAAAAAGCCCCGTCAATTCAACGGGGCTGACTTGCTTCTGCAAATTGCACTGCCTAATTTAGATAGGCGCGCAATGAGCGGCTGCGCGATGCATGCCGCAGACGTCTGATCGCTTTCTCTTTGATCTGACGGACTCTTTCGCGTGTCAGTGAAAAACGTGCACCGATCTCCTCCAGAGTTAGTGCCTTTTCGTGGTTCAATCCAAAGTACAGACTGATCACCTCGGCTTCACGGGGAGTTAACGTATCGAGAGCTTTCTCGATCTCAAGTTTTAATGAAAAATCAAGCAGCTCTTCATCAGGGGCCGGTTGAAACTCATCTTCGAGAATATCGATCAATGAGTTGTCTTCCGACACCGAAAATGGTGCATCTAAAGAAAGATGCGAATTCGATATCTTTAATGTATCGGAAACCTCCACTTCCGAGAGATCAAGCTCCATGGCGATTTCATTGGGGGATGGAACCCGACCCAGCCCTTGTTCCAATGAACTTGATATTTTGCCGATTTTATGCAAGGTTCCGACCCTGTTTAAGGGAAGTCTTACAATTCGGCTTTGTTCGGCCAGAGCTTGTAGAATTGCCTGGCGTATCCACCAGACCGCGTAACTGATAAATTTGAATCCTCTGGTCTCATCAAAACGTTTGGCCGCTTTGATTAGTCCTATGTTCCCCTCATTGATCAAATCGGCCAGTGAAAGGCCCTGATTTTGATACTGTTTGGCAACCGAAACAACAAATCTAAGATTGGCTTTTGTTAATGCTTCCAGGGCTTCTTTTGAGCCCAGCTTTATTTTTTTAGCCAATCTGACTTCTTCGGCCGCGTTGATGAGAGGAGTCTCTCCGATTTCCCGGAGGTACAGGTCTAAAGACCTGTCTTCATCGCGATATTTCGACGCTTGTTTTGCCACGAAATTTCTTGTAGCCTCCATTAAAAACTATAATAATAGTTTTGCTCAAACACCTAAGGCTTTATCGCCTTGTACTCTATCTGTCCCCTGGGGTCTACCAGCAGAAGCGGAATCGCCTTTTGTCTATTTTGCATTTGTTCTGCGATCGCCTGCAGCTCAACCAGGTTCTTGATTTCATTGTTATCTATTTGCGTAATAACCGAACCGGGTAATATCCCGGCCAGATACGCCAGTGAACCGCGCGATACGCGGTTTATATATATGCCCGGGAAAAATTCAGAACCGATCTGCCGGGCAATGTCTGCGTTAAAATTTAAAAGATCCATACCGAGCCATGACAGCCGGTCGTTGGGATTGGAAAACTGTTCACTATGAGCCAACTGATATTGGTCCCGGTCAACCGGAATAGCATTAACCGCCATATATTTCCCCCGTCTCATCAAGCCGATCTGTACCTCTTGGTTCTTCGGCGCGGTTGCCACCAGGACTGAAAAATTATCAATATCAAGTATTTCCTGACCGTTGAAATCGACCAAAATGTCTCCATGAATAATTCCCGCCTCAGCCGCAGGTGAGCCATCAAAAACAGATTCAATTCCCACACCTTTGACCGCCGACAGACCCTGCATCCTTGCTTCGGCTTCGGTTAATTCGGTAAGATAAACTCCGAGCCAGGCGCGCGAAACTTTACCGGTCGCAATCAAATCAGGAACAATTGAACGGGCCAGATTAATCGGGATGGCGAAACTGATTCCAACCGAAGCTCCGGTGGGACTTGAAATTGCCGCATTAACCCCAATCGCTTTACCATCCAGACCAACCAAAGGACCGCCGGAGTTACCGGGGTTAATGGAAGCATCGGTTTGAATATAATCCTGAAATCGAGGCGTTCCTTCGCCAAAACGAAGATTGCTCCGACCTTTGGCAGAAATGACACCAACCGTAACAGAACGATCAAGGCCCTGTTCCGGGAACGGATTACCGATTGCAATTGCCCAATCGCCGACTCTGATATCATTGGAATTTCCAAATGGAATAAAATCAATATCCTCTTCCGGATCGACCTTGAGAACAGCCAGATCGGTTTGCGGATCGGCACCTATAATTTTTGCTTCATACTGATATCCTGAAGATGTCCGAACATAAACATGCTGGGCACCATTGACCACATGATTGTTGGTCAGGATATATCCGTCTTCTCTAAAAAAGAAACCGGACCCAAAAGATTTTGATGGTTCCTGCGGTATCCCAAAAAATTTAAAATAGACCTCATCACGATACCGGCTTTGAACCTCATACTCAGCAGCAATGTGAACCACCGCATCGGTGACCTTTTCCACCACTCCAACAAAGGGAGAGCAATGTTTGCCGTCGGCATCAACTGTTACTGGATATGGATCCGATGACATCTGAGCTGATGACTTGGGAGT